>DAITAN010000120.1:0-6982 GCA_036824235.1 Gaiellaceae bacterium
GGTTTGAGGGTTTCGACGATGGGTTCCTCGTAGGGCGGCAGGGCCTGCAGGTCGTCCAGCGTCGCGTCCACCTCGACGCGTTTCGGCCAGATCCCCTGCACGCGCTCGGCGGGCAGATGGCGGTTCTTGTCGAGCATGCCGAGGTTGAGGACGAGGCCGTTGAAGATGTCGGCGGCCGGGTCGCCCACGATCTCCGCGACACGCGCCGACTCGTCGCCGTCCGACGTGACGACGGTTGCGTCCTTCTCGAGCGCTTTCCAGGAGACCTGCGGCTCGGCTTCGCTCACACCGAGCGGCCGTCCACCCGCCAGACCGGCCCCTGTGTGGAGACCGGGTTCGTGTCGGAGAGGACTCGGAGGACGCGGACGCGTCCGCCCAGGCCTTCGTCGTCGAGCCGCTCGAGCGCCCGGCGGGCCATGCCCGGGGCGACGCCGTAGCCCTTGGTGCTCGCCGAACGGAAACGGAAGCTCGACGGGCCGCCGTAGCGCGAAGGGTTGACCGGCGCGAGGAGCAGCGCCACGCGCTCGAGGTAGTCCGTCGAGTCGACCTCAACCTCTGCGTAGAGGTCTGACCAGTCCGGTGGCAGACGGCGCAAGAGCCCGTCCCACGCGTCCGCGAGCGCCTTGGGAGCCACAGGCTTGGCGGCTACCGGCTTCTCCTTCACCGTCGCCCGCTCGTGGCTCGCAAGTCGCGCGCGGCCGCGAATACCGGCCTCGTCGAGCCGCGCAACGACGCGCTTGACGAGCCCCGCGGTCGGGGCGAGCCCGGACGCTCCGTCGTGGATGTAGAGCGTGAATACGCCGCCCGAGCGGCCGGGGGTGGCGGGAGCGAGGAAGAGCGACGCCCGGTCGGCGTCCTCGGGCTCCTCCACGGTCAGCTCCACGCGTGCGCGCTCCCACCCGCGCGGGAGCCCGCGGACGATCTCGTCGACACGATCTGCCAGGGCCATGAAGGCGCAGATTATTCACTCTGGCTGCTAGCTTGTCGGCGCCGTGGCAACGCTCGAGGAGAAGGGTCAGACCGTGTCCGCGGAACGCCTCAAGGACTTCCTCCGGGAGATGCTCCTGATCCGGCGTTTCGAGGAGAACGTCGAGGAGCGCTTTCGCGCCGGCGAGCTGCCGGGCTTCCTGCACGTTGCCATCGGCCAGGAAGCCGTCGCGGTCGGCGTCTGCAGGGCGCTCGAGGAGAGCGATGTCATCGCCTCGACCCACCGAGCGCACGGTCACACGATCGCGAAGGGCACGCACCCCAACGAGGTCATGGCGGAGCTGTACGGGAAGGTCGAGGGCTGCAGCCACGGTTACGGCGGCTCGATGCACCTCTACGACATCGAGCGCGGGAACCTGGGCGCGAACGCGGTCGTCGGCGGCGGTCTCCCGGGCATCGTAGGGGCCGGCCTCGCCTTCAAGATGCGCGGCGAGCCGAGGGTCGCGGTCGCGTTCTTCGGCGACGGCGCGACGAACATCGGGACGTTTCACGAGTCGCTCAACCTTGCGCAGCTCTGGACGGTCCCGGCGGTCTTCGTGTGCGAGCACAACCGCTACGCAGAGTCGACTCCAGCCAAGCAGCACCTGCCCATCGAGGACATGACCAAGAGGGCTGAGGCGTTCGGGATGCTGTCGATGACGGTCGACGGCCAGGACGTCGAAGCGGTCTTCGAGACCGCGAAGAAGGCTCTCAGGCAC
The DNA here is from genome assembly GCA_036824235.1 of Gaiellaceae bacterium. GTDB lineage: Bacteria > Actinomycetota > Thermoleophilia > Gaiellales > Gaiellaceae > JAIBJN01. The sequence goes on from DAITAN010000120.1 coordinate 1,686, forward strand.
GCGCGCGACGGCAAGGGGCCGGTCTTCGTCGTCGCCGACTGCGTCCGCCTCTCGGGCCACTACGTCGGCGACCCGCAGGTCTACCGCCCCAAGGAGGAGATCCACGAGCTGCGCAAGACGCGCGACCCGATCGAGCTCCTCCGCACACGCCTCGAGCTCTCCGGCGAGGAATGGGAGGAGATGGACCGCGAGGCGACGCGCATCGCCGAGGACTCCGTCGAGTTCGCGAAGAAGGGCACCGACCCGAAGCCCGAGGACGCGCTCAAGAACGTCTATGCCTGAGCTGACCTATCGCGAGGCGATCCGCGACGCGATGAGCGAGGCGATGCGGCGCGACGACGGGGTCTTCATCATGGGCGAGGACATCGCCGAGATGGGTGGCTCGATGGGCGTGACGCAGGGGATGCTCGATGAGTTCGGGCCCGAGCGCGTCCGCAACACGCCGATCTCCGAGATGGCCATCGTCGGCGCCGGCATCGGCGCAGCGGTCTCCGGGATGCGCCCGATCGTCGAGATCATGTACCAGGACTTCATGACGCTGGCGATGGAGCAGCTCGTCCAGCAGGCCGCCAAGCACCGCTACATGTCGGGCGGGCAGACGAAGGTTCCGCTGACGATCAGAACGCAGGGCGGCGCCGGCTGGTCGCCGGGCGCGCAGCACGCGCAGCAAGTCGAGGCGTGGTTCGTTCACGTCCCCGGCATCAAGGTCGTCTTCCCCTCGACGCCCGAGGACGTGCGTGGCCTCCTCTGGAGCTCGATCTACGACGACAACCCGGTCGTCTTCTTCGAGCACCGGACGCTCTACAACCTCAAGAGCGAGGTGCCCGAGGCGATCGAGGGCATGGAGCTCGGCAAGGCCCGCGTGCACCGGGAGGGCGAGGATGTCACCGTCGTCGCCACCGGGAGGCTCGTCCACGAGGCGATCGCGGCGGCCAAGGAGGCGGAGGAGGACGGGATCTCGGTCGAGGTCGTCGACCCGCGGACACTCCTCCCGCTCGACGAGGAGACGATCGTCGGCTCCGTCAAGAAGACGAACCGGTGCGTCGTCGCACACGAGGCGGTGGTCCGCATGGGCTTCGGCGCCGAGATCGCGGCCATCGTCCAGCATCAGGCATTCGACTACCTCGACGCCCCGGTCGAGCGCGTGGGCGCGAAGTTCACCCCGATCCCCTTCGCGCCGGTCATGGAGCAGTACGTCATCCCGCACGCCGAGGACGTCCTCGCGGCCGTCAAGCGCACCGTCGGCAAGGAGTAACTTGTCCAACCAGGTCACGCTCCCACGGCTCGGCCAGGGCATGGAGTCCGGGACGATCGTGCGCTGGCTGAAGTCCGAGGGCGACCAGGTCGAGAAGGGTGAGCCGCTCTACGAGCTCGACACGGAAAAGGTGACCCAGGAGGTCGAGGCCGACTCCTCGGGCGTCCTGCTCAAGATCCTGGCAGGCGAGGGTGAGGAGATCGAGGTCGGCAAGGCGATCGCCGTCATCGGCGAGGAGGGCGAGGACGTGCCCGACGCCGAGCCGGAGGCCAAGGAGCCCGAGGCCGAGGCCGAGGCCGAGGCCGAGGGTGAGGCCGAGGTCGCCGAGGACGAAGGCCAGGAGGAGGGAGAGCCTGCGCGGGAGCGCGACGAGGACCGCGAGCGCGGCCAGGAGGCGGCTGCGGAGAAGGCCCAGGCCGAGCCAGAGCCTGCCGCGGCCGAGAACGGCGGCAGCGCACGCGTGAAGGCATCGCCGCTGGCCAGGCGGATCGCGCGCGAGCGGGGCATCGACCTGCGCTCGCTGCACGGAACCGGGCCCGAGGGGCGCATCGTCGCGGAGGACGTCGAGCGCGCCCAGACCGCGCCCGCACCCGCGGCGGCCGCGGCCGAGCCCGCCGGCGAGGCCGAGGTCATTCCTCTCACCGGCATGCGCAAGACGATCGCCCGCCGCATGACGGAGGCCTGGGAGGCGCCCGCCTTCCAGATCACCATGACCGCGGACATGAGCGCCGCGATCAGCCTCCGGCACGCGCTCGTGGCAAGGATGGCCGAGGGCGACGCGAAGCCGACCTACTCCGACATCCTCACGAAGGTCTGCGCGGTCGCGCTCATGCGGCATCGCGCCGTGAACGCGCTCTTTGCCGGCGACGAGATCCACCTGCAGCCGACTGCCAACGTCGGCATCGCCGTGGCCGTCCCGAACGGGCTGCTCGTCCCCGTCCTGCGCAGCTGCGAGACGAAGACGATCCCGCAGCTCGCCGCCGAGCGCGCCGACGTCGTGGCGCGCACGCGCGAGAACAAGCTGAAGCAGGACGACCTCGAGGGCGGGACGTTCACGATCTCCAACCTCGGCATGTTCGGCGTCGAGCGCTTCGTCGCCGTCCTCAACCCGCCGCAGGCCGCGATCCTCGCGGTCGGCGCGATCGAGGAGCGGGCGGTCGTCCGCGACGGCGAGCTTGTCGCCCGGCCGGTGATGGAGATGACGCTCTCCTGCGACCACCGCTCGGTCGACGGCGCCACGGCCTCGGAGTTCCTCCGCACGGTCAAGCAGTTCCTCGAAGAGCCCGGCCTCGCGCTGTAGTGATGAGCATCTGGTACCGCGTCCGGGATCTCGAGGAGGCGCGGGCGTTCTACCGTGAGCGGCTCGGCTTCGAGGAGGCCTATGTCGACGAGGAGGATCGCTGGGCACGGCTCGTACGCGGGAACAGCGAGCTGGCCATCGCGGAGGGCGAGCGGGAGGAGGGCGACGCGGTGCTCACGCTGGACGTCACCGATATCAAGCAGGAGGCAGAGCGCCTGCGCGGCGCGGGCGTCGAGGTCGGCACCGTGCTCGAGATCCCGGGAACCATCCGGCTCCTGGACGTCTTCGACCCCGACGGCAACCGCGTCCAGCTCTCCGAGGAGATCTAATGGGCGTCGAGCGGGCGGTGATCGTCCCGCCGGGAGAGGGACACCGGGTCGGAAACGTCGAATTTCTCGCGCGCACGCAGGACACGCCGCGCTTCAACCTCTCGATCATCACGATCCAGCCGGGGCGCGAGGGCCCTCCCGTGCACCAGCACGCGGTCGAGGACGATTCCTTCTACATGCTCGACGGTGAGCTCACGTTCATGGTCGACGATGAGGAGGTCGTTGCAGGCCCCGGGACGTTCGTCCTCGTGCCCCCAGAGGTGCCGCACACGTTCGCGAACCGCGGCGACGAGCCGGCGCGCTTTATGAACATCCACGCTCCCGCGGGCTTCGACCTCCGCCTCCAGGGCGACTGACGGCCGCCGCACCCGTTCGAGGGATCGGCCGGAACACACCGGCGGCCGTTGTTACGCCCGAACCGGATTCAACCCCGGGTCACGGCGAGGGGCGGCCCAGGGGCCGCCCTCCCGTTTTCTGGGACTGGCGAGCGGCCACGCGCGGATAGGATCGGTTAGGAACCGAACCGAACGGAAAGGGCCAGATCATGGAATTCGACGTCGCCGTCCTCGGTGGCGGTCCGGGCGGCTACACGGCTGCCATCAGGGCTGCGCAGCTCGGGGCGAAGACCGTCTGCATCGAGAAGGAAGACCGGCTCGGAGGCACGTGCCTCCGCGTCGGGTGCATCCCGACCAAAGCGTGGGTGCAGACCGCGTTTGCGATCAAGGAGGCGGAGGAGACCTTCGCCAAGATCGGCGTGAACGTGGGCGCGCCCGAGCTCGACTTTGCCAAGGCAAACGAGTGGAAGGACGGGATCGTCGACCAGCTGACCACCGGCGTCGCCGGCCTCTTCAAGGCGAACGGGGTCGAGTGGGTCAGGGGCGCCGGGCGCTTCAAGGACGCGAACACGATCTCGGTGGAGGGCGGAGAGGACGTCACGTTCAAGAGCGCGATCGTCGCGACGGGCTCGTATCCGCTGCGCCCGCCGATCGACGGCATCGACTCCAAGCGCTGCATCGACTCGACTGGGCTGCTGGCACGGACGGAGGTGCCCAGGCGCATCGTCATCCTCGGAGGCGGGATCATCGGCTGCGAGTTCGCGTCGATCCTCCAGCGCTTCGGGAGCGAGGTGACGATCGTCGAGATGCTGCCGACCCTCATCCCGCAGGAAGACGACGACGCGGCCAAGGAGCTCCTGAAGCAGTTCAAGAAGCGCGGCATCGCTGTCCATCTGGAGTCGCAGTGCGACAGGATCGAGGAAACCGGCGAGGGCCTGAAGGTGCACTTCGGCGGCGAGTCCGTCGAGTGCGACCTCATGCTCGTTGCCACAGGCCGCGGCCCGGTCACGCAGGATCTCGGCCTCGAGGAGATCGGCGTCGAGCTCGACCCGAAGAAGGGCATCGCCGCCGACGAGCACCGGCGCACCACGGTCCAGCACATCTACGCGGTGGGCGACTGCGCCGGCTACTGGCAGCTCGCGCACACCGCGTTCCGCGAGGGCGAGGTCGCGGCCGAGAACGCCATGGGCCACGAGGCAGTAGTCGACAACCGCGGCGTGCCGCGGCCGATCTACACCGATCCCGAGATCGCCGGCGTCGGCCTGACCGAGCGCGAGGCGCGTGAGGCCTACGGGGACGATGTCCTCGTCGGCACGTTCCCGTTCTCGGTCAACGGGCGCGCGATGATGCAGAACGAGACGGTCGGCTGGGTGAAGTCGATCCACGAGGCGCGGTACGGCGAGCTCCTCGGGATCATCATGGTCGGCCCGCACGTGACCGACCTCATCGAGGCCGGCGTCGTCGCGCTCGATGCCGAGGCGACCGTCGAGACGGTCGCGGACGGCATGGCCGCGCATCCGACGCTTTCCGAGGCCGTCAAGGAAGCGGGCCTGCTCGCGCTCGGCCGGGCCATCCATCTTCCGAATCGCAAACGAGCAACCGCCAAAGCCTGAGGGGCGAGGAAGGAGGGACATGCTCAACAAGCGCAAGGCAATGATCGGCTACGGCGTCTACACCATCGCCAAGCCGCTCGCGAAGGCGAAGATCATGAAGAAGGTGCCTGAGCCGCCGAAGAAGCGCTCGAAGAAGCTGATCGGCGGGATCGCCGCAGCCGTCGCAGCGACCGGGGCCGCAGTCGGCGGCCTGGTCTTCTGGCGCAAGCGCCGCTCGGGGAGCGCCGAGTCGACGGACTAGGCACCGCGGACGCCGTCGTCGTCGGAGCCGGCATCGCCGGCTGCGCGGCGGCGCGTCTCCTCGCACAGTCGGGCGAGAGCGTCCTCGTCGTCGACCGCGGCGGCATCGGCGCGGGAGCGTCGGGCCGCAACGGCGGCTTCCTCTTCCGCGACTCGGTGCCCTGGATCAACGAGCTTCTCGACGAGGCGATCGTCTGGTACCGGATGCTCGAGGACGAGGGCCCG
>DAITAN010000121.1:0-6927 GCA_036824235.1 Gaiellaceae bacterium
AGCGCCTCGCGGGCGAACACCCAGTCGAGGTGGCCCGCGACGGCCCAGAGGCCGTCGGCGTCCAGCACGATCGGCTTCTCCAGCCGGTCGAGGAGAAAGCCCACGAGCGCCCGCGCTCCTTCGGTCCTGCCCAATCCCGGCCCGATGGCCACGGCACCCGCGCGCTCTGCCGCGGCGAGGATCTCGTCCGCGGCCTCCGGCGTCATCGTCCCGCCCTCGTCCGGGCATGGCCTGGTCATGACCTCGACCAGACGCTGCTCGAACACGAGGTTGAGCGAGGCGGGCACGCACGCGGTGACGAGGCCCGCGCCGGCACGGAGCGCCGCCTCGGAGGTGAGCGAGGGTGCACCCGTGAGGCCGAGCGATCCACCCACGACGAGCACCGACCCCGCCGAGTACTTGTTGTCGCGCTCGGTGCGCCGCGGAACGAGCCTGAGAGTCTCCCAGTTCGCGCGCCGCACGCGCGTCGGGCCCGGCGAGAGGCCGATGTCGGCGACGACGAGCTCGCCTGTGTGGAAGCGGCCGGGTGCGATGACGTGGCCGACCTTGGGCGCGTGGAACGTGACCGTCACGCTCGCCTGCACGGCCGACCCCTCGACCTTGCCCGTGGAGGCGTCGACGCCGGAGGGGAGGTCGACCGCGACGACCGGGACACCGGCGGCGTTGACCTCGGCGATCACGCGCATCGCGTCGGGCCGCGGCTTGCCGCGGAACCCGGTGCCGAAGAGCGCGTCGACGACGACGTCGGCGGGCGTCTGCTCGTCGACGAAGGCGACCCCGGCATCTCTCGCCCGGCCGAGCATGACTGCCGAGTCGCCGATGATCTTCTCCTCCGACCCCACGATGCGCACGACGGACCGCTTGCCGGCGCGAGCGAGCTCCGTCGCGACCAGGAGGCCGTCGCCGCCGTTCGCACCGGTGCCGCAGCACACGGCCACGCGCTCGCCCTCCGGGAAGCGCGCGAGCACCTCCTGGGCCACCGCCGTGCCGGCGCGCTCCATCAGCTCGACCGTCTCGCCCGGGTACGCCGCCTCAGCGGAGCGCATCTCCTCGGCCGAGTAGAGAGGCTCGGCCCAGGTCATTCCGGAACGACGGCGACGCAGACGGCCGCGGCAATGCCCTTCGAGTGCGTCATGGACAGGTCGAGCGAGCCGGCGCCGAGACGCCGCGACCAGTCCTCGACGCGGCCCGACAGGTGCACCGAAGGCTTCGGCCGGCCGGCAATCTCGACGTCCTTCCAGGCGAAGGCGCGCGCGACGCCGAAGCCGAGAGCCTTACCGACCGCCTCCTTGCCGGCGAAGCGCGCCGCGTAGTGCTGGGCCGGATTGGCACGCGAGTCGCAATAGGCGCGCTCGGCCTCGGTGAAGCACCGCTCGCGGAAGCTCGGGTAGCGCTCCAGCGTCGCGCGGACGCGGTCGATCTCGATCACGTCGAGGCCGACCTTCACGAGGCGTCCTCCCGCAGGAACGCCGGCACGTCGGCGATCGACTCGACCACGCCGTCCGGCTGCGGCTCGGCGGCGGCCAGCGATTCCTCTCTGAACTTCCCCGTCCGGACGAGCACCCCGCGGAGGCCGGCTGCCTTGGCGCCGCCCACGTCGGACTCGACGTCGTCCCCGACCATCACCGCCTCGTCGGGCGACGCGTCGAGCTCCCCGAGCGCCGCCTCGAAGTAGGCCCGGCTCGGCTTGCCCACGACCTCCGCCTCGACGCCCGCGGCGTACTCGAGCCCGGCGACAAAGGCGCCCGCATCGAGCATGGGGCCGCTGGAAGTCTGCCACCAGCGATTCCGGTGCAGGCAAACCAGGCGCGCGCCCGCCTCGAGCTCGGCGAAGGCCCGGTTGAGGCTCTCGTACGCGAAGACGCGCCCCGACTCCTCGGACTCGTCGGCGCCGCCGAGGAGGACAACGTCGGCGTCGCCGTCCACGAGCTCGACCCGCTCGGCCAGATCGCCCCTTACCGCCTCCATCGTCAGCGCCAGGACCCGCTGCCCTGCGAGCACGCCGGCGGCCGCGAGCGGGGTGGTTGCGAGCTCGTCGTCCTCGAGGTCGATCCCAAGCCCTCGGAGGTCGTCGGCGAGCTGTTTTCGGCCTCTCGTCGTGTTGTTCGTGACGAAGCGAAGCCTGTGCCCGTCCTCCCGCAGCTCGCGCACCGCCTCCGCGCCGCCGGGGACGGCCTCGCCCGACACGTGCAGGACCCCGTCGATGTCGAGCAGAATCGCTGCCATGCGCTCCGAGTCTATTCGCGTGCACCGCAGCCTGGCGATCCCGCTGAGGGAGATCGAGCTGCGCACTTCGCGTTCGAGCGGACCAGGCGGCCAGCACGCGCAGAAGACGGAAACACGCGTCGAGGCGCTGTTCGACGTCGAGGCCTCAGCAACGCTCAGGGAGGACCAGAAGCGCAGACTGCTCGCGCGCGTTGGGCCCGTCGTGAGGGCGGTCGCCCAGGACGAGCGCAGCCAGTGGCGGAACCGCGAGCTGGCCCTCGAGCGCCTGGCGGACGCGATCCGCGCGGGGCTCCATGTCGACCGGCCCCGCCGGCCGACCGCGCCTACGCGCGCATCGAAGGAGCGCCGACTGGGTACCAAGCGGATGCGGGGCCGGACAAAGCGCCTCCGCCGGCCGCCTGAGCCCGACTGATCCCAGTTGTCAGACAAACAGATCCTGTCTACGATTGCCCAGCTATGAGGCGCCGCCGCCTCGTTGTTCCATGCGTTTTGGCCCTGTCCGGACTCGGCTGGGCGGGCGCCCACGCGGTCGCGCACCGGGCCGTGATGAAGGACGAGGACATGGCGGCACCGGGCGGCGTGGCCGCGTATCTGAGCTACCTCCCGACCTCGCTCGTCCTCTGCCTCGCGCTTGCGCTGCCGCTCGCGGCGGGCGCGGCCGTCGGCGGACGCTGGCGCGGGACGTCGATCAGGTCGCTCTGGCTCTTCGGCCTCGTCCCTGTGTTCGGGTTCGTCGGCCACAGCGCGGAGCCGCTCCTGGTCGGCGACGGGACGTTCGCGCAGCTCGCAGGGCTCGTTCCGGTCGCGCTCGTCGGCCTCCTCGTTCAGATTCCCTTCGCGCTGGTCGCGGTCGGGCTCGCCCGCAGGCTCCTCTGGCTCGCAGAGGGTCTCGCGCGGGCGCTGGCAGGACCCCGGACCGCCTCCCGCGCTCGCGAGCCCGAGTCCCGCTTGCGGGCTCGCAGCAGAGGCACGCTGGCCTTCTGCCTCGATCATTCAGCCAGCGAGCGCGGTCCTCCCTCCCCCGCCGTCGCGTAGACGCAATCCGGGGATGCGCCTCCGGGCGTAGTTCCCACGGGAGGAGAGGGGGAGTACATTGATGCCTCAGGTCGCATCGACGGCCTGCGGGAAAATTCGGAGGGGGACGGGGAGCGCGGCCGCATGCCGCGGACTCCGCCTGCACCTCCGGGGGACGCCCCGATGACCAGGAGCGGCAACCGCCTCGCGTGGCTGCTCTCGCTCGGCCTGGCAGCCGCCGGCGGCCTGGCCGCGCACGGGCTCGCCTACCGGATCGCCGAGCCGGATCCCGAGCGCCGCCACCAGCTGCTCGAGTCGACCGGCCACAGCTACCTGGACCCGACGCTGGTCGGCTCGCTCTGCGTCGCGCTCACGGTTGTGGGCTTCGCCGCCTGCGTGCACACCGGCATCCGCCGAGGCGCCAGGCCGCCACTCTTGCTCTTCGCGCTCGTGCCGCCGGTCGGTTTCGCGCTCCAGGAGCACGCGGAGCGGATGCTCCACCACAACGCTTTCAGCGCAGGCACGGTCTTCGAGCCGACGTTCCTGGCCGGCCTGCTGCTCCAGCTGCCTTTCGCCGTCGTCGCTCTGCTCACGGCGCGGGCGCTGCTCGTCGCCGCCGGCGCGCTTGCGCGTGAGCTGGGCACACCACCCCGTCTCAGGCTTGCTCCAGACGCAAGCCTCGCCGTTCCCAACGGCTACTGGATCCCCGCGGCGCCGACGCTCGTCGGCGCGCGAGGCCAGCGCGCCCCTCCCCGTCTCCACTAGTGGATTCGTTTGGGGGGATCGCGTGGGCTGCGATCCAGAGCCAGGGAAGGAGGAGAGGAAGATCCGTCACGAGCACGCAACCAAGCTGAGTCGTTTCGTCGCGGCGTTCGCGGTCGCATGTGCGCTCGCCGTCGTCCTCGCACCGAGCGCGTTCGCGCACTCGGTGCTCCTGAGTACCGAGCCCGGGGACGACGTCGTGGTGCAGGAGTCGCCGGACCGCGTCTCGTTGCGCTTCAACGAGTCCGTCGAGATGTCCCTCGGGGGCATCCGCGTGTTCGACGGTCAGGGCAACCGAGTCGACTCGGACGACGTGAGCCCGTCCAACGGCGCGGAGGTCGGGGTCGGGATCGAGGGAGACCTCGAGCTCGGGACCTACACCGTGGCGTGGCGGGCGATCTCGGCCGACTCGGACCCGATCTCCGGCGCGTTCGTCTTCCACGTGCAGGAGCGAGGGGTCACGTCGGGGGCGGTCTCAGTGGACTCCCTGACGGGCACCTCGACGACCGTAGACGCCTTCTTCACGGCAGGCCGGTTCTTCGACTTCGTCTTGCTCCTTCTCTGCCTCGGCGGTTCATCCGTCCTGGTGATCGCACTCCCGTCGGCCGCCTGGGCCGTCCGGCGCCGCCTCTACGGCGTGCTGGCCGCCCTCGCGGGAGCGCTTGCCCTGGTCGCCCTGCTCAACATCGGGTTCCAAGGGGCAGCCGCGGGCGGCCTCAACATCGTCGACGGGTTCTCATGGGACGTGTACCGCAACGTGATCGACACGCGCTACGGCGAGATGATGCTGCTCCAGGCCGCGCTGGCCGTGACGCTCGCGCTGACGGCGCTCGCTCTCCGTCACACGGAGAACCGGGACCGGCGGGCGCTCACGGCTCTCACACTGGGGCTGGGCGTCGCCATGTCGCTCACACCCTCCCTCTCGGGACACGCGAGCACCGCCGGAAAGCTGGCGATGGTCGCCGACGTCGCGCACGTGATCGCGGCGGCCCTCTGGACGGGCGGGTTGGGCTTTCTCTTCCTTGCGCTCATGCTCGCCAAGGAGGACCGCTGGCCGCTGGCCACGCGGGCCGTGCCGCGTTTCTCCAACATGGCGGTCATCTCGGTCGTCGTCCTGCTCGTCGCAGGCATCATCAACGGCTACCTTCAGGTCCGCACCTGGAGCGCCCTCTGGGAGACGGAGTACGGCCTTCTCCTCTTGGCGAAGGTCGCGCTCGTGCTCCCGCTCCTCGCCCTCGGCGCGTACAACAACCGCTACGCGGTGCCGCGCCTGAAGGCGGGGATCGCCTCGGTGCTCGAACGGCGGCGGTTCCTCAGGGCCGCCGGGGTCGAGCTCGGGATCATGGTCGCGATCGTGGCCGTGACGGCCGTGCTCGTGAACGCCGAGCCGGCGCGAACCGAGGCCGCGATGGAAATGGAGGAAGGCACGCACACGGAGGAGCCGACCGAGACGGCCGGCGACCATGAGGCCTTCGAAGGGATGGTCATGGTCGGAGACTCGGAGGTCATGGTCATGGTCGACCCGGCGATGCCGGGCGACAACATGATCCGCCTGACCTTCACGTCTCCCCCGGAGAACCTCACGAGAGTGAGCGCCTCGGCGTCGCTCCCGAGCGAGGACATCGGGCCGCTCGACCTCGAAGCAGAGCCAGATCCGGCGGAGCCCGGCGCCTACGTGATCGAGAACGCATCACTCTCGATCGCCGGCGAGTGGGAGCTCCGCATTGAAGCCCTGTTGGGCGAATTCGACCTACTGACAGAAACGATCGCAGTGCCGATCGGAGAGGAGTAATTCAAGTGCTACGACGCGTGATTCTTTGTTTCCTCGTCGCCGCCGTGGTCGCACCGGCCGCGGCGATGGCGCATGTCACGATCCAGCCCGGCGAGTGGGAGGCCGGCGCGTTCTCGCGCATGGTCGTCCGAGTGCCGAACGAGCGGGACGATGCTGAGACGACAACCGTCACGGTCCAATTCCCGGAGAACGTCCCATCGGCCCGCTTCCAGACACACCCGTCGTGCAAGCGCGAGGTTCAGCGCGAGCCGCTGGCGGAGCCGATCGAAGAGCTGACGGAGCGCATCGTCAGCGTCACCTGGACGTGCAACCCGCCGATCCCGGCCGACGGCTTCGACGAGTTCGGCATCAGCTTCAGGGTGCCCGAAGATGCCGCAGCCGGCGACGAGATCCTGTTCCCGGCGACCCAGACCTACTCGAGCGGTGAGGTCGTCGAATGGATCGACCCGGATCCGGAGGCCGAGTCGCCGGCTCCGCGGATCACGATTGTCGCCCCGGAGGAAGAGGCAGAGGAAGCTCCGGCCGCCACGAGCACCGAGGAGGCAGCGCCGGTGCCGGCCGCCAGCTCGGGCGATGACGACGACAACATGTCGAGCGTCGCCATCGGGTTCGGCATCGCCGGGCTCGTCGCGGGCCTCATCGCCCTCGGCGTGGCGCTCTTCCGCAAGCCGAAGGCGGCCACGACTTAGGTCGCAGTCCCCGAAGCAGGGCCGGCGCCGCGTGCGCCGGCCCTGCAGCCGGGCAGTTGCCACGAATGAGCCCAAGGTCTAACGTCATCGGAGTGCGGCGGCGTCTCGCGATAGCGATCATGGTCGCCTTGGGCGGCGTCGCCTGGGCCGTCGCGCACTGGGCCACCCACAGGGCCGTCGCGTCCGAGCCGCTCAACGGGCCCCACAGCCCCCACGGCCCGTCGCACACCGAGTCGGTCGGGACTGGATACCTGTCCACGTCGCTGACCCTGTGCCTCGCGCTCGCGCTCGTGCTGGCGGCCGCCGCCACCCTCGAGACCCGCCGCCGGGCAACCCACTGTCGCTCCCTCTGGCTCTTCGGCGTCGTGCCGGTCCTCGGGCTCCTGGTCGAGGCCTTCGCCACCTCACCCACGACGCCGGCCGGAATCGGCGCCGGCCTCGTCA
>DAITAN010000122.1:0-6882 GCA_036824235.1 Gaiellaceae bacterium
GTTCCTTCACTGCATCAAAGAAGGGGGCACGCGGGGGAAACATGGTTTCACCCGCGGGAGCAGGCCGAAGGCATGCGACGTTCATGCGAGGGCCAGGCGCCCGGTCGCCAGCGCGGCGACCCGGTCGGGCTCGTGGGTGGAGACGACGAGGGTCCGCTCGCCTGCAAGCGCGGCAAGCTCGCCGTCGAGAAGCGTGCCGCCGGCCTCGTCCAGGCCCGCGTAGGGCTCGTCGAGCAGCAGGAGGTCGGGATCGTGCAGCAGCGTCCGGCAGAGCGCGAGCCGTTGCTGCATCCCGCGCGAGAAGGCCGACACACGCTCGTGCCTGGCCTCCCAGAGCGCGAAGCGCTCGAGGAGCATCCCGATGCGCTCGCGCCGCTCGGGCACGCGGTAGAGGCGCCCGTAGAGGTCGAGGTTCTCGAGCGCTGTGAGCTCGCGGTAGACGAGCGGCTCGTGCGCCAGGTAGCCGATGCGACCACGTTCCACTGCGACGTCGAGCTCGCCCGCGGTGGGGGCGAGCAGCCCCGCGAAGAGCGCGAGCAGCGTCGACTTGCCCGAGCCGTTGGGGCCGGTGACGACGAGGAGGTCGCGCTCGGCCACCTCGAGGTCGAGGTCGCGCAGGACGCGCTTCGTCCCGAAGCTGCGGCCGAGTCCGCGCGCGCTGATCATGCGAGCACGTCCGCGAGGACGAAGGCGAAGAAGGTGACGCTGATGACGCCGTTCATCGTGAAGAAGGCCGCGTCGAGCCGCCGCGTGTCGCTCGGAGAGATGAGCGAGTGTTCGTAGACGAGCAGGCCGGCGACCGCGATCACGCCGAGCCAGTAGAAGACGCCGGCGTCGAGGCCGAGGCCGGCCGCTGCGAGGAAGGCGACCGTGGCGATGTGGCAGACGCGCGCGACGACGAACGTCGCCGGGACGCCGAACCTGGCCGGCAGCGAGTGCAGCCCGTAGGCGCGGTCGTGCTCGAGATCGAAGAGCGCGTAGAGCACGTCGAACCCCGCCACCCAGACGGCGACCGCGGCGCCGAGGAGCCAGGCCTCGAGCGGCATGTCGTTCGTAATCGCCGCCCACGCGCCCACCGGCGCGAGCCCGTCCACGGCGCCGAGCCAGAAGTGCGAGAGCCAGGTCGCCCGCTTCAGGTACGGGTAGATCACGAAGGCGACGACCGGGATCGGCCAGAGCCAACGCACGATCGGCGCCAGCTGGTAGACGGCGATCAGAAAGACCGCGAGCGAGAGGATCGAGAAGAGCCCGACATGCCAGGGCCGTAGGGCGCCGCTCGGCAGCTCGCGGCTCGCCGTGCGCGGATTGCGAGCGTCGATCCCCGCGTCGATCAGGCGGTTGAGCGCCATCGCGAGGCTGCGCGCGCCGACCATCGCCACCGTGATCCAGAGGAGGTCGCCGCCTCCGGGCACGCCGTCGACGGCGAGGAACGCACCGATGTACGCGAACGGCAGTGCGAAGATCGTGTGCTCGAACTTGACGAGCGAGAGGAAGAGCCGCGGGTAACGGAGCACGGCGGCCGTCATGTCTGCCGGTGCGCGGTCTGCTCTCCGGCCAGGAGTCCGAGTGCGTGGGCAAGCGCAGGCCGCAACACCTCGAAGCCGTCGCGCGCACCGCCGGGCGAGCCGGGAAAGTTGACGACCAGCGTCGAGCCGACGACGCCGGCGACACCTCGTGAGAGAAGGCCGTGCGGCGTCTTCGCGATCGAGTCCGCGCGCACCGCCTCGGCGATGCCGGGCGCAACGCGGTCGAGCACGTCCGTCGTCGCCTCGGGAGTGACGTCGCGCAATCCAAAGCCCGTGCCACCGGTGGTGAGAACGACCTGGGCGGAGGCCGCCAGCTCGCGCACGGCCTCGCCGATCGCGGCGCGCTCGTCGGGAACGACCCGGCGCTCGACCTCGTAGCCGTCTTCCGCGAGCATGTCCGCGAGGACGTCGCCGCTGCGATCCTCGCGCTCGCCTGCCGCGACACCGTCCGAGACGGTCAGGACCGCCGCTTTCAGGAGACGACCTCTTTCGTCTTCTCCACGAGGCGGACGTCCTCGACGACCATATCCTTGTCGATCGCCTTCGCCATGTCGTAGACCGTGAGAGCAGCAATCGTCGCGGCGGTGAGGGCCTCCATCTCGACGCCCGTCTGCGAGGTCGTCTCGGCGCTGGCCTCGATCGCGACACCGCCCTCGCCCACCTCGAGCCCGACCTCCACGTGGCTGAGCGGAAGCGGGTGACAGAGCGGGATCAGCTCGGACGTGCGCTTCGCAGCCATGATCCCGGCGATCTGCGCGGTGGCCATCGCATCGCCCTTCGGCAGCGTCCGTAGGCGATCGGCGGTCTCCGGGCGCATGCGCACGAAGGCGCGCGCCACGGCCCGGCGGCGGGCAGGCGGCTTGGCCCCCACGTCCACCATGTGGATCGCGCCGCTCTCGTCGACGTGGCTCAGCTCGTCGGTCACGCCGGTAAGAGTAGGCCGAAGCTACGCCGAGAGCGGCGAGGCAAGCGACTCCTGCGCCTCGTCGAGGTCCGCGAGCTGCCCGGCGATCCAGGCCAGGATGTCGTTCTCGCGAACGTGTGCGGCAATCGCCTCGCGACGCCGTCGGCGCTCGTCGGCGGCCATCGTGATCGCCTCGTGGAGCGCCTCGGCCTGGCCGGCGACGTCGAACGGGTTCACCGTCAGCGCCCACTGCCCCAGCTCGTCGTGCGCGCCCGTGTTCTCCGAGAGGACGAGCACGCCGTCGCGCGTGTTCACAAGCGGCGCCTCCTTGGCGACCAGGTTCATCCCGTCGAAGATCGCGTTCACCAGAAGCACGTCGAACTGCTTGTAGGCGGCGACGGCCTGCGGGAAATTGTCCTGGACCTGAACGTCGAGGGGTACCCAGCCCTCGCGCTGGAAGCGGTCGTTGACGACCCGGGCCGCGCGCTGCATCGCACCGAGGTACTCGGCGTACTCGGGGATATCCTGGCGCGACGGATCGAGCAGGGCGAGCATCTGCACGCGCCCGTGCATCTCGGGATGGGCGTCGAGGTAGAGCTCGTAGGCACGGAAGCCGCGCACGACGTTCTTCGACGGGTCGGTGCGGTCGACGCGGAGGATGAGGAACTCCGGCCGCTCGGCCTCGATCGCCGCCTCCTGCTCGAGCACGGCCTCACTCTCCGCCACCTCGTCGAACTCGTCGGGGTCGACCGAGATGGGACGCGCGCGCACGTGGGCGACGCGTCCTCCGTGCCGGACCTGCGCGGTGACTGCGTCGGCCTCGACGTCCAGGATGTCGACGCAGCAGCGAAGGAAGTTCTGGCTCCAGCGACGGGTATGGAAGCTGACCACGTCGCTCGCCAGGAGGCCCTCGTGGATCGCCCGGCGGATCGTCTCCGGGAGCACGCGCCAGTAGTCCGGCATCGGCCACGGAATGTGGACGAAATGGGAGAGGAGCGCGGTCGGAGCACGCTCCCGAACAAGGCCCGGCGCGATGTAGAGGTGGTAGTCGTGGAAGGACACCGCGGCGGCCGGCTCCCGCTCCAGCTCGGCGACGACCGCGTCCGCGAAGTCACGGTTGACGGCGACGTACCCCTCGTTCCATGCGTGGTGCAGCCCGTGGTCGACGTCCGGCGCGCTCGCGAGCCCCCAGAGGTAGTGCTGGATGAACCACAGCATCGGGTTCGCTATCACGTTGTAGTACCAGTCGTAGGCCGAAGGATCGGGCGCGACGAGACGCAGACGGTAAGGAGCACCGCCTCGCGCGGTCTCCTCGATCGCCTCGCCGTTCGCTTCCTCGGCAACGGCGCGATCCTCGTCCGACATGGCACTCGCCACCCACGTCACGTCGTGGTGCTCGACCAGGCTGCGAAGCGCGGTGACGAGGCCGCCGCCGCCTCTTCTCGCGATGCGCTCTCCGTCGGTCCCGCGGTCGAAGACGACCGGGCCGCGGTTCGAGACGACGATGAGCTTGCGCCGGGTCGCCATCCCGGACACCCTAACGGGCGGGCTCCGTCAGCCTGAGCGCAGCGCGGTCACGAGCTCCGACACCGCCTCGCCGTTGCCCGAGAGTTCGTTGAAGAGCGCCAGCCAGTCCCGCAGGAGCCGCGGCGTGAGGAAGTTGCGCCGCACGTACTCCTTGCCTCGAAGCGCCATCGCCCGCGCCTCGACAGGGTCGTCGAGGATAGCCATCGTGGCCTCCGCGCACTCCTCGACCGAGTCGACGAGGTAGCCGGTCTCCCGATCCTGGATCTGGGCGACGATGCCGCCGACGCGACCCGCGACGGTCGGCCGGCCCTTCCAGAGCGACTCCGTCACGGTGAGGCCGAAGCCCTCCCGGATCGACTTCTGGAGAACGGCCGCCGAATGCACCTGGAAGGCGTTGACCTCGACCGACCCGACGTTGTTGAGGTTCGAGAGGATGAAGATGTCCGGGTCGCCGTCCGCTGCCTCGACGGTGCGGTTGTAGTACTCCCAGCCCTCGGGGTCGTCGTGGGCCATCGAGCCGACGAGCGCGAGCTGAACGTCGGGATGCGACTCGCGCACGATGCGATAGGCCTCGATCACGCCGAGCGGGTCCTTCCACGGATCGAAGCGCGAGACCTGCGTGAGCAACGGGCGAGCGATGTCGATCCCGAACTGGTCGACGATGTACGCGGCGTCCTCGGCCGAGAGAGCCATGTTCTTGGGGGCGAGCGGATCGATCGCGGGCGGCCAGATCCACGCGGGCGGCAGCGCCTCGGCGTCCGGGACGTATTCCTGCCGGTGGAAAATGGCGGCGTCGTGGAGGCCGATCGCCGGAAGCAGGAAATCGAGCACCTGCGGATTCGGCGTCGAAAGGTCGATGTGGCAGCGCCAGATCCAGTGGTCGGCGTGGTCGCGCGCGTGCTCGATCATCCCGGCCGGCTGCGGGTCGTGGACGATCACGAAGTCGTACTCGCCGTCGAGCGCCTCGGCGTTCATCGCGTTGTAGCGCCGGAAGATCTCCTGCTGCTCCTCCGTCAGCCCGGTCGGGTCGCCCTGGAGCGCGTTGTGCATCGCCTTCGTGACGTCGAAGAACTCATCCTGGCCGTAGATGACCTGCCACTCCGGGTCGAGCCCGGCGTCGCGCATGAGTGGCACGAGCGTGTAGAGGATCTCCGCGACGCCGCCGCCGAACGCGGTGGCCGAAAGGTGCAGGACGCGCTTGCCGGCGAGGGGCTCCGCCAGCGCGCGGATCTCGTCCATGAGACCGCGAGCGGCGATTGAAGCGTAGTCCCCGAGATGCTTCGTCCCGACGTTGACGGTCTGTAGGTTCACGGCGGCGGAGGATACCGCGCGCCGCGGCTCTTACCCGAGGCTCTTGGTGAAGCGCAGGCAGGACCCGGTGCCGCCGGAGCGCGGACCGATGCTGAGATCGTCGGCGAGCGCGCGGATGATCGCGATGCCCAGCCCGCCCTCGTCGAGCTCGCCCGTCTCGATCTCGAGGGTCTCCGGGTCGAATCCTCCGCCGTCGTCCGAGACCTCGACCGCAAGACGGTGGGCGGCCAGCTCGTAGCGGATCTCGACGGCGCCGTCGCGCCCGTCGTCGTACGCGTGGCGGATCGAGTTGGAGCACGCCTCGGTGAGCGCCAGCTTCATGTCGGCGATCACCTCGGGCTCGATTGCGAGCGGGCGGAGGAGACCGCTGAGGGCGAGTCGCCCCAGAGCGATGTACTCGGCTCTCGCCGGGATCACGAGCGAGACGATGCTCGCTGAGGTTCCGTTCTCCGTCATTTTGCGTGTAGGCACCGCAGGCGCTGTCCGATGCGGGCGAAATCTAGCGGTCGCAACAAGTCAGCGTCTCGAGGCGGCTCGTACCCGTCCGTCGGCACGCAGAAACCGAGCAAGGCGAGCGCGTGAGACTTCGACCGCCTCGGGGCTCGAGTCGATGAGGACGAAACGGCGACCGAGGTCCCCGCAGACGGCCCCCAGCGTTCCCGACCCCGCGAACGGATCGAGGCACCAGTCGCCGGGGCGCGTGGACGCCTGCACCATCCGGCGCACGATCCCCTCCGGCTTCTGGGTCGGGTAGCCGGTCTTCTCCTTCCCGGTCGGCGAGACGATCGTGTGCCACCACACGTCGGTCGGCAGCTTTCCCCGCGCCGCCTTCTCCGCGGTCACCAGGCCGGGCGCCATGTACGGCTCGCGCTCGACCTCCTCGGCGTCGAACCAGTACCGCTTCGGATCCTTGACGTAGACGAGGATCGTGTCGTGCTTCGCAGGCCACCGCCGGCGGGGCCGTGCGCCGTAGTCGTAGGCCCAGACGATCTCGTTGAGGAAGCACTCCCGCCCGAACAGCCCGTCGAGCAGCACCTTCGCGTAGTGGGCCTCGCGGTAGTCCAGGTGGAGGTAGAGCGTCCCGGTCGGCGCGAGGACCCGGCGCAGCTCGCGCAGGCGCGGCTCCAGGAAGCCGAGATAGTCGTCGTAGCGATCCGCATACGCCGACTCGGAGACGACCTGCGTTGCGTAGCGCCGGCCGCCGAACCCGACGCGGTCACCGTCCGGGTCGGCCGTCGTCGCAAGCGTCCGCCGGCGTTGGGCGCGTCCGGTGTTGAACGGCGGGTCGGCGTAGACGAGCTGGAAGAAGCCGTCGTCGAAGTCGGCGAGGACGTCGAGGTTGTCCCCGAGCAGAACGAGATCTTCGCCGGGCGACGCCACGGCCCGAGTGTAGAGGCGCTACCGGTTGAGCCTGGGTGGCGAGGCCGGACGCTCGCCGAGGACAACCGTCACCGAGAGACGCTCGCCTTCACGCAAGATCGTCAGCTTGACCTTCTGGTCGGGCAGGAGGCGCTGTGTCACGGCACGGACGACGTCCTCGGCGGAGTCGACCGGCTCGCCGTCGATCGCGACGATCAGGTCGCCGCCGACGAGGACGGGCGCGCCTTCGTACTC
>DAITAN010000123.1:0-6862 GCA_036824235.1 Gaiellaceae bacterium
GTGCTCGCCGCCAGCGGCCATGCCATGACCGCGCGCTGGCACCTCGGGCCGGTCACGGGCTGGGAGTTCTGGCGCGTGCTCGTCTTCTCGCCCGAGATCCTCGTCTTCCTCTTCTTCATGATCACCGACCCGAAGACGATTCCGGCCGGGCGCGTCGGCCGGCGCATCTATGCGGTGGCGATTGCGCTGGTCGCGGTGCTGCTCATCGCGCCGCAGACGACGGAGTTCGCGACGAAAGTTGCCGTGCTCGCCTCCCTCGCCCTCGTCTGCGCAGCCCGCCCGGTGGGCGAGCTGATTCTTTCCCGAAGGAGCGCGTTCCGCGTGCCGACCCTGAGTCGCGCCCGCGTGGGGGCGCTGGCGCTCGCGGGTGCCGCCGTCTTCGCCGGGCTCGTCGTCCTCGCCGGCATTCCGGCGCGGACGAGCGAGGCCGCGGCCGGGCCGGTGGTGAACGTGTCGGAGCTTCCCGAGGTGACCGTCGTGCCCTCGGACGACGTCTCCACGCAGCTCGACCGGGAGACGGCGCTCAAGATCGCGAGTGATCTCGTCAGCGGCCTGCGCACGGAGTCGGAGGCTCTTGCCTCGGGCGACGCCGAGTTGGCCGCCACGGTGGCCGGCGGCGCGAGGCTCGCCGGGCTCTTCCAGCAGATAGCCGGCGACGCAGTCGTGCCCGACTACCACGTGGAACGCGTGCGACTGACCCTGCACGTCGGCGAGGGCCAGGGACCGCCCGTCGTCGTCGCCGAGCTGGAGGGGACCGTCGCGGTCACGTCAGGCGGGCAACAGGGGGATCCACGTCCGTTCGCGCAGACCCTCGAGCTCGAGCTGCAGGACGGGCGTTATCTCATCGTCGGCTCACGCGGTGGGGCCGATCTGATCGCCAGCGGTACTCCCGTCACGCGCGCGGGGCTCGGCCTCGGCGGCGTCCGCCTGGTCGACGTCGCGCGACACGTCGGGCTCGACTTCCGCCACGGCGCCTTTCGCTTCAAGACCTCGCCGGACCCGGTCGCGATGATGGGCGCCGGGGTCTGCTGGCTCGACTTCGACGGCGACGGCTGGCTCGACCTCTACGCGGTCAACTCGCATTCGATCCAGGTCGACGTCGCCCGCTGGAAGGAGCGCGGTGGGCTGCCGCGCAACGCGCTCTACCGCAACGAGAAAGGCAGGTTCGTCGACGTGAGCCGCGGCTCCGGGGCCGGTCTGCAGCTGCGCGGGAACGGCTGCGTGGCGGCGGACTTCAACGGCGACCGGCGCACCGATCTCTACGTCACCGCCGTCGGGTACGACGCGCTCCTGTGGAACCTGGGCGGAGGGAAGTTCGCCGAGGGAGCAAGCGCCGCCGGCATCGACACGTACGGTTGGCACACGGCCGCCTCGGTCGCCGACGTGAACGGCGACGGCCGCCCGGATCTCTTCGTCGCGGGCTACGCGGACACGAACGCCCCGGTTCCGGGGTCGGCAGAGCCGTTCCCGTCGAACGTCGCCGCGGTTCGGGACCGCCTCTACCTCAACAACGGGCCGGACTGGAAGGGTCGCTCGCGGTTCCGCGAAGTGGCGCAGGAGGTCGGCATCGAGGCTTCCGCGGTCGAGCACGGCCTGGGCTCGGCCTTCACCGACGTGAACGGGGACGGGCGGATCGACCTCTACGTCGCCAACGACCTCGACCCGAACCGGCTGTACATCAACGTGCCTGCGTCGAACGGGCTCGGCTTCCGCTTCGACGAGCGCGGTGTCGAGGCCGGTGTCGCCGACCGGAACGCGGGGATGGGCGTCGCGGCCGCCGACTACAGCGGCGACGGCCGCCCCGACCTGTTCGTGACCAACTCCCACCGGCAGCTCCACGGCGTCTTCGAGAACCGCTCGGGGAAGCGTTTCGCGGACGCCCGGCCGGAGTTCGCATCCGTCTTCGACACGACGCTCGCCGGCTGGGGTGCGTCGTGGGCCGACCTCGACCAGGACGGCGCGCTCGACCTCGCGCTCACCAATGGGGCGATTCCGATCACCAACCTCAAGATGGACGCCGAGCCGATCAAGGTGCTCGGCCAGGTCGAGGAGGGCTTCGCGGATGTCAGCGAGGGGCTCGGCCTCGGGCGGGCACGGCAGGTCAACGGGCGAGGGCTCGCCGTGGCCGACTACGACAACGACGGCGACCTCGACATCGCGGTCGCCTCGATCGCGAGCCCGCTCGTCCTCCTTCGAAACTCCGGTGCGGAAGGCCACTGGCTCCAGGTCGAGCTCGGCACCTTCGCGCCGGGCGCCGTCGTCACCGCCGTGCTCCCGGACGGGCGCAGGCTCGTCCGCGAGGTCAAGGCCGGGACGAGCTACCTCTCGTCCGAGGATCCGCGCGTCCACTTCGGCCTCGGCGACGCGACGCGGGTGCGGGAGCTCGTCGTCCGGTATCCGGACGGCCGCGAGACGCGGCTCACCGGCGTGCGCGCCGACCGGCTCGTGACCCTCGGGCGGTAGCAGCAGAAGATTTCGGGCGGTTTCCGCGTCCTAGTTGTGTGACCGCGATCGCAACGGAGTCGCTCACCTTCGCCCACCCGCGCGGGGCGGCGTCGCTTCTCGAGCGGATCAGGACGTCCGTCGTGGGCGACGACACGGTGCTCGAGGGCCCATTCGGCCTGCGCAGGCTCGTCTACGCCGACTACACGGCCTCGGGTCGCTCGCTCTCGTTCATCGAGGACTTCATCCGGGGCGAGGTGCTGCCGCTCTACGCCAACACGCACACGGAGGCGTCGGCGACCGGCCTGCAGACGACGCAGTTGCGCGAGGAGGCGCGACGGATCGTCCACCGGGCCGTCGGTGGCGGGAAGGACGACCTGGTCGTCTTCTCCGGGTCGGGCGCGACGGGCGCCATCGACCGCTTGCTCCGCATCCTCGAGCGCGGCCGTTTCGCCGAAGCTCGCGAGCGGCCGGTCGTGTTCGTCGGGCCGTACGAGCACCACTCGAACGAGCTTCCCTGGCGCGAGTCGACCGCAGACGTCGTGGTCATCAGGGAGGACGGCGACGGCGGCTTCGACATCGAGCACCTGAGCGAGGAGCTGGAGCGCCACGCGTCGCGCCCGCTCAAGATCGGAAGCTTCTCGGCGGCGTCCAACGTGACGGGGATCCTCACCGACGTCCACGCCGTCTCGATCCTGCTCCACCGGCACGGGGCGCTGGCTTTCTGGGATTACGCGGCGGCCGGGCCGTACCTGCCGATCGACATGAACGCCGCGCCCGCCCTCGAGGACGGCCACCTGGCGTACAAGGACGCGATCTTCCTCTCGCCGCACAAGTTTCCCGGCGGCCCGGGGACGCCCGGCGTGCTCGTCGCCAAGCGGCACCTGTTCGCGAACCGCGTCCCGGCGTCGCCCGGCGGCGGCACGATCGCCTACGTCACACCGGACCACCAGACCTATCACCCGGACCCCGTGCAGAGGGAAGAGGGCGGGACGCCCGCGATCGTCGAATCGATCCGCGCCGGCCTCGTCTTCGGGCTCAAGGAGGCGGTCGGCGCCTCCACGATCAACGAGCTCGAGGAGGGATACGTGCAGAGCGCGCTCGACTCGTGGGCGTCCAACCCCAACCTGTTCGTGCTCGGCAACCCGGAGCTGCGACGGGTCGCCATCGTCTCCTTCGGCATCCGCTATCCGCTCGCTGCGCGACCCACCGGGATGCTGCACTCGAACTTCGTCGTCGCGCTCCTCGACGACCTCTTCGGCATCCAGGCTCGCAGCGGCTGCTTCTGCGCGGGCCCGTACATGCACCGGCTGCTCGACTTCGACGCGGAGACCTCGGCCGCGCACGAGGACGAGGTCCTACGTGGGTACGCGGGAATCAAAGTCGCCTTCGTGCGCCTTTCGTTCAACTACTTCATCAGCGAGACGGTCTTCCAGTACCTCGTCGACGCGGTCGACTTCCTCGCCGACCACGCCTGGAAGCTCCTGCCGCTCTACCGCTTCGACCCACGGTCGGGGCTGTGGCACCATCGCGACCGGCCTCGGCAAGCGCCGCTGTCGCTTGCGGACTTCGCCTACCGGGAGGGTGACGGGCGGGGACGCCTCCGCCTCTCGGCCGACGAATCGCTGCTGGCCGAGCACCTCGATGCGGCCCGGCGCATCGTCGCGGAGGTCGAGGCCCATCCGCCGGCCGACGCGGCGCCGGCCCCGGAGGTCCCCGAGAGCTTCGAGCGGCTGCGGTGGTTCCCGCTTCCGCACGAGACGCTGGCCGCCCTGACGCGGTAACGAAGTGCGACGCGCACGTGTAGTGGGGGTGTGCGCGCGCCTCTCGCTGCCCTGCTCGTCTTGCTCGTTCTCGCGGCCTGCGGCGGGGAGGACGGCGACGAGGTCGCCGAGACCAAGGCGGCCGAGACCACGAGCCGCCTCGAGACGGTGGCCGCGCCGCTCGAGGGCGCCGATGCCTTCGCGGTCTGCGGAGGCGAGACGGAGTTCATCCCGCAGTTTGCTGCGACGATCGCCTTCGAGTCGGTCTGGGTCGCCTGCCGGACGGACGGCGAGGTGCTGCGCATCGACTCCGAGTCGGGCGCCGTGCTCGCGCGGGTTCCGGCAGAGGGCGCCGTCACCGTGACCGCCGGCGACTCGTCCGTCTGGGCCGTCTGGCGTGAGGGTGGCACCGTGTACCGGATCGACCCGGAGACGAACGAGGTCGCCGGCGAGGTCGCCCTCTCCGGCGACGTGCCGTACATCTGGGCGCGCGGCGGCTTCCTCTGGGCCGCGCCGGGCGGCGGGACCGAGATCCTCCGGATCGACCCGGAGACGATGGAGGTCGCGGGCCGCGTGCAGGTGGGCGACGGGACATCCGACATGGTCGAGGACGGCGACTCGCTGCTCGTCATCTGCCACCGCGATCACACGCTCTGGCGCGTCGATCCGGCCGCGGACACCGCCGTCAAGCTCTCACAGCTCCCCGGCGACACGCCGGAGAGGCTCGTCCTCGCGGAAGACTCCCTCTGGGTGACCGGACGCGGGACGGATCTCCTGCGCGTCGACCCGGCGACGGGGGAGACGCAGGAGACGATCGAGATCGGCACGGGCGGCATCGACCTCGTGACGACCGACGACGCGATCTGGGTGGCCGTCGCGGAGGCGGCCGCCGACCGTCAGGGCCTGCCCGTGCTCGAGACGCTCGTCAGCGTCGATCCGGCGACAGGCGAGCTCGGCCGGGCGGTCGCTCCCACCGCAACCGTGAACGTGACCGGCCTCGCCTCCGAGGGCGGGACAGTCTGGGTCGCCGACGTCGTCGCCGGCGCCCTCAGCCGCCTGACCGGCTAGCCGTGCTGGGCGGCCTCGGCCGCCTCGGCCTCCGCCTTCGTCTTGTGCACGGTGCCGTCGGGGTGCTCGGGCGGCGAGTAGAGGGAGTAGAGCTTCAGCTCGCCGTCTCCCGTGTTGACGACGTTGTGCCAGATGCCGGCGGGGACGATGATCGCCCAGTCGTCCTCGGCGTCGTGAGTCTCGTCGACCGTGTCCTCCGTTCGGCCCAGCTCGACGCGTGCAGTACCGCGCTCGATCCGGAGGAACTGGTCGATCCCGTCGTGGCGCTCGCGCCCGATGTCCTCGCCGGGCTGCAGGCTCATGACGGTCAACTGCGTATGGTCGCCGGTGAAGACCACGGTGCGGAACGTCTCGTTGTCGAGCGTCTCCTGCTCGACGTCGCCAACCCATCCGAGCATGTCGCCCTCCTCGGTCGCTTGCCTTGACCCTACCCAGGAGCGGGCGGGAGGAACGTCATCGTCATCCGGGTGAAGTCGATCGTCCACGCGTAGTCGCGCAGGAAGTGGTGGCTGACGATTCCGTGAACGCGGAACTCGGCGATCTCGTTCCACTCGGCCGGGAACGCGCCGTAGAGGCCGCGCGTGTCCTCTTTCCTCGCCTCGCCGAGCGCGAGGCGGCGGATGGGGAAGTGGCCGAGCTCGAGCGTGACGTCGCCGGCGCCCGACTCGCCGGTCTCCGGCGAGGTCTCCGGAATCGGGATCCCTGCTGCCCCGAGGGTCTCCGCCGAGCCGGTGAACGCACCGCCGCCGGCGTCCTCGAGGCCCGAATCGACGACGAAGATCGCCGGGAGGTCGTCGAGCGTTCCCGAGGCGATCAGCAGGTGGACGAGCGCGAGGGCGAACGGAACGTCGATGCCCGAGCCGCTCCCGGGCGCGGCGCCGCGCGGCCGCAGGACGAGCCGGCGGCCGGGATAGTCGAGCGTGGGCAGGAACTGGCGCAGGAACCCGGTGCCGATCACCGGCCGGTGCAGTCCGGAGATCGAAACGGGCACGTCGCGGATGGTGAGGCCGCCGATCGAGATCTCCTCCGCCCTGCCGTAGCCCATCTCGCCGGGGGCGCCGCCGGCGAAGGTGCCGGTGAATGTCGCCACGGGCTCGATGCCGAGGCTCTTCGCGTCCGGGGCAGTGAGGGTGAACAGGTCGCCGCCGGTGTCGATCCTCGCCTCGAACGGGCTTCCGTTGATCTCGACCGCGACGCGCGGCAGCTCCCAGTCGGTCTCCTGGAGGAAGGGCGCAGTGACGACCGCCGTTCCTTCGGGCCAGTCGAGCGCGTAGGGCGCCTGGTCTCCGAACGACCGCATCAGGTCCCAGATGGGGAGAGTGACCGCGTCCTCGATGCCGGCGAAGAGGCCTTGCGTCTCCGCGTATCTGTTCGTCTGCAGATAGACGAGCGCGAGCGCAGCCTCGGCGTCCGCACGTGTCTCGATGTCCTTCCCGGCGCGCGCGACGACCTGGGCGAGGAGCATCTCGGCGGTGACGTAGTCGCCGAGGAGGTATTCGAGCTCGGCCAGGCCCCGGACGACCTCGAGGGAGGCGTCGCCCTCGTCGACCACCGGGGCGAGGACGCGCCGGGCCTCGGCGAACTGCCCT
>DAITAN010000124.1:0-6855 GCA_036824235.1 Gaiellaceae bacterium
CGCCGCGCTCGCCTCGGCCTGGATCTTGTCGAGGGTGCATCGGATCGCGCCGTACGGGATGAGCGCGAGCGGCGGCCCCTGCTGGGGCGCGATGCCCGGCTCGGCCGCCGGATCGGCGCACCATGTCTCGCCGTACGTCGGGCCGAGGCCCGGGGAGATCGGCTGGCCGTTCCACGGCGCCTGCGCGAGCGCCTCTCCTGCCGCGACGAGCGTGACGAGCGCCGCGAGCGCCGCCACGACCCAGCCACGTAACCCTTTGTGCTGCCGGCGTGGGTGCATCGTTCCTCCCTAGTTGTCCCCCACCTCCGAACCCGCGACGAGCGCCCGGCGCAGGGTTCCGAGGGCAGTCGCTCCGCTGCGACGCAGCGGGACCGTACGACGCCCGCCGCGCACTTGCAAGCCATGCGCCGGCTCCACCGGCTCCCCGCGACGGCGGGCTCGCCGCCGACCGCCACTCTTAAACGGAACCTAGAAGACCCGCGATCTGAGGCCTGAGTCTTATCCCGTTCGCTCAGCGCTGGGCTGTCAAGAACGAGCGAGGGGCGGGTTTCCCCGCCCCTCGCGTTCGATGCGTTGTTGTCTAGCGGTCTACTGGTCTGCCCAGTAGGCGGCCGCGCCGACCATCGGCCACTCGCGCTCCGGATCCGCCCGGTAGAGCGGGTTCATCGCGAAGTTCACGAGTCGAGCCTTTCCGCTGTTGCTCAGGCCGTGCACGACGAACGGAGAGCCCGGAGCAGTCGTTGCGCTCGGGTTCTGCCACATGCCCGACAGGAAGAAGTTCGTCAGCGGGAGCCGCGCGTCCACGGAATAGGTCGCGGGCACCGCCGTGAACCAACTCGGCGGGTCGACGATGGCATAGTCCTCGGCCGGGTACGCGCCCGCGATCGGGCTCGCCGCACCCTCATTGAGCCAGCGAATGATGCCGCTGCGCCCGTTGCCGCCGTTCGTGCCGACGCTGAGACCGGTCGTCTCGGCGCCGGTGGTGAGGAAGGTGGCGCCGCCCGTGCCGGAGCCCAGGTAGCCGCCGCCTGCGGCGAAGAACGCCGTGAGGCGGGCGCGGGCCGTCGGCTGCGTCGTGGCCGGCCAGTTCCCCGTGTTCCAGATCACGTCGTAGTTCACGAGCGGATCGGTCAGGGCCGAGTTGAGCGTGGCCGTGGTCATGAAGTCCACCGGGAACTCGAGGTTCCGGAGGGACCACACGTCCTGGTTCACCGCGCCGGTGAGGGCGAGGATCCGCGGGACACGATCGATCGGGTCGGTCGAGGACGGGAAGTCCTCGGTGACGATCCGGCGGAAGAGCAGGCCGTTCTCGCGGCCGGCCGTGGCGAGCTGCGCGCGGGTGGCGGAATCGGCGCCGAAGAGCACCGTGCCCGCCGGGAGCGTGCCGCCGGTCTTGGCCGGGAACGCGGCGTTGGCCATCTTGGCCGTGAGGCCGCCGTCGATCAGGGCGTTGAGCGTCCGCACGGCGGTCGGCGAGTCGATCTCCAGGGCGTATGCCTCTGCGCGACCGGCCTCGACCCCGCCGTCGGGCGTCGTCGTCTTGTTGATCGGCGTCGTCACCGGCGCGAAGTTCGCTCCGTCCGGGATCTCAGCGGTGTCGGCACCCCAGAGGTAGCCGTGGCTCCACGCGGCCGGAGGCGCGTAGAGGATGCTGATCCGGGCGGAGACGTCGACGCCGACGTGGAGCGCGGTGTCGGCGAGCCCGCGGTGCGCCTGGTTCATCCAGACGACGTACGAGCCCTTGTCGAACGACTTGCCGTTGAAGGACGTGTTGAACCGCAGCGTGTCTACCTCGATGCCGTTGCGGAGCAGCCAGTCGACGAGGCGCTTGGCCTCGGCGTTAGACCGCTGGCCGTTCCCGACCGGGACGACGTACGCCTTGGGGAAGTCCTTCATCCAGTTGTTGTCCACGTCGAACGGGGGCGGACAGCAGGCGGGCCGAGGCTCGTCCTCGACACCGCGGCGATAGCGCTCCGCCTCGTCGAACAGCATCCCGTTGCGCTTGGCGGAGACGTACTCGAGCGTGGACGTGGTCACCGTGTACTGCGCCTGGAACGCTGCGAGGCGTCCCCGCGGCGGGTTCGTGGCCCCGGGCATACCGCAGCCCGTGCCCGTCGTCATGCACATCTCGACAGTCGAGCCGTCAAGGCCGATGTGCTGCGCGTACATGGGCGTGTAGAACGGGCCCCAGTCGTCCCAGCTCTCGGCCACCGCCGGGCCGGGCGTGGTTCCGTCGTCGCAGATGCCGCCCTCACCAGCCGGAGCGGGATCGTCGCCGTCGGCGCACCAGTCGTTGACCGGGCGCGTGACGTTGAGGCCTACCGCCTCCATGGCGACCTCGTTGAAGTCGATGCGATCCTGGTTCCACTTCAGCCAGAGGTCGTACTCGATGCTCGGGTTGTGCGGCTTCGTCGTCGCCTCGATCAGCGTCGGGGTGACATAGCCGTGCAGGTCGAGCACCTCGACCGGCAGCCACTTCTGCATCTGAGCGACGGAGGCCTGGACCTCGGACTGCGACTGCGTGAGGAAGTCGCGGTTGAGGTCGAAGCCGTTGCCGTTCGCCCTCGTGCCGGCGACCCGGCCGTCGGGGTTCTGGATGACGTTGAAGACGAGGATGACGTGGTTGAGGATGTCGTCGAACTTCGGGTTGGCTCCGTACGGCGTCGTCGCCAGCTGCTTGATGAGCTGCATGTTCGACTCGACGCCCTCGTACTCGTTCCCGTGGATGGCGCCCTGGACATAGACGGGGACCTTGACGTCGTCGCCCCAGCTGTCCAGGAGCCTCTGAGCCTCGGCCGGGTTCTCGAGCGCGATGCCGCGATACTTGACCCAGCGCTGGTAGTCGCGGATCTGCTGCGGCGTCTCGAGCGGGTTGAACACGACGCCGTACATGTCGCGGCCGAGCGCCGACTTGCCGATGACCTCGACGGTCATGCGGTTGCCGAGCTGATCGCTCTCGATCTGGTCGAGCGTGCACCCGATCGCGTAGTACGGAATGTGCGCGAAGCTCCCGACCGGGTGGGTCGGAGACGAGCCGTCCGGCAGGCTGCCTGCCGCATCGGGCACCGGAGTGCCGCACCAAGGCGGCGTCAGCTGCGCGCCGGCATTGCCCACCAACCCGAGTGAAACGGTGAGCGCCGCCAGCGAGAGCAAGACGAGCCTTCTCAGTTTGCCTGGCAAGTAGTGCACCTCCTCGTAGGTACGAACGAAGATCGTTGATGCCTTCCTATGAAGCGGCGCGGTGCCGCGAGAACGACGGGTCGAGAAGACTGTGAGAACGCTCGGCTCGTCCCGGAGCCCGCGCGGCACCCCCTCCATCGCCGCAAGTCCAAGAGGCCATTGAAAACCTCTGCGGAGGGCGTGTCAACCTAGGCTCGATGCCGTGGGGCCGCTTCTGCTCCTGAATGTGTCCTCGTGGTAATGTCGGCGTCCCTCGCTCGGTATGCGCAAAGCACTCGCACTCCTGCTCCTCGTCGGCCTGCTGGGCCTGGTCGCTGCGTGCGGGGGCGACGACGACGAGTCCGAGCCGGAGGCCGCCGCGCCGACGGAGGCGACCGACACCGGCGCGGCCGAGGAGACCGATGCGTGCGCGGCAGACCAGCTCACGCTCGTCTCGGACGGAACGCTCACGATCGGCACGGACAACCCGGCCTTCCCGCCTTGGTTCCAGGACGCGGAGGGCGCACCGTGGGACCCGACCACCGAGCCGACGAAGATGGGCTACGAGGCGGCCGTTGCCTACGCGCTCGCGGAGGAGATGGGCTTCTCGGACGCCGAGGTGCAGTGGGTCGTCGTGCCGTTCGACAACGTCTTCAGGCCGGGGCCCAAGGACTTCGACTTCGACATCAACCAGACCTCGTACCTGCCGGCGCGCGACCAGGCGGTCGACTTCAGCGACTCCTACTACGACGTCGAGCAGGCAGTCGTGACGCTCGGGGACTCCGACTTCGCCGGAGCGACGTCGCTCGCGGACTTGAAGGGCGCGAAGCTCGGCGCCCAGGTGGGGACGACGAGCCTCAACGCGATCAACGACGTCATTCAGCCGGACGCGGAGCCGAACGTCTACAGCACTAACAACGACGCCGTCAGCGCCCTCCAGAATGGCCAGATCGACGGGCTCGTCGTTGACTATCCAACGTCCCTGTTCGTGACCGCCGTCCAGGTCGAGAACGGCAAGGTCGTCGGCCGGCTGCCGGCGGAGGGCCAGGAGTACTTCGGCCTCGTCTTCGAGGAAGGCAACCCGCTCCGCGACTGCGTGAACGAGGCGCTTACCGCCCTACGCGACGCGGGCACGCTCGACGAGCTCGCCGCAGAGTGGATCGAAGGCTCGGCCCCTCCGGTCCTCGAATAGCCCCGTGATCGCAGGCGGCCGCTCCGGCAGGCGGAGCACGCTGATCGCGGCTGCGAGCACGGTCGTCTTCGCCGTCCTCGCCGTCCTCCTGGTCACCAACGCGCCCGGGTGGCCCTCGGTCAAGGAGGCGTTCTTCAACCGGGAGGTCTTCCGGGAGTCGCTCGAGGTCATCCCGGAGGCGTTTCTCCTCAACATCAAGATCTTCCTGATCGCGGAGGTGCTGATCCTCGTCGTCGCGCTCGGCATCGCGATCCTCCGCGGGCTGCCGGGACCGGTCTTCTTCCCGTTCCGTGCTCTGGCAGTCGTGTACGCCGACCTCTTCCGCGGCGTGCCCACCATCCTGGTCATCTACATCCTCGGGTTCGGTGCGCCCGCGCTCCAGCTCTCCGGCGTCCCGACCGACCCGCTCTTCTGGGGCATCACGGCGCTCGTGCTCGTCTACTCCGCCTACGTGTCGGAGGTCTACCGCGCCGGGATCGAGTCCGTGCACCCGAGCCAGGAGGCCGCTGCTCGCTCGCTTGGTCTCTCGCGCGCGAAGGCACTCCGCTTCGTCGTGCTCCCGCAGGCGGTTCGCCGGGTCATGCCCCCGCTCCTGAACGACTTCATCGGGCTCCAGAAGGACACCGCGCTCGTGGCGCTGCTCGGCCCCGTGGAGGCCTTCCGTCAGTCCCAGATCGAGGTGGCGGCGACCTTCAACTACACGCCGTACCTCGTGACGGCCCTGCTCTTCGTCCTCCTCACCGTCCCGATGGCCCGCCTGACCGACTGGCTCGTCGCCCGCGACCGGCGCCGGCAGCTGGCCACCGGGGGAGCACGATGACGGCCGTGCCCGCTCTGCAGGTCGAGAGCCTGCACAAGTCGTTCGGCAAGGCGGAGGTGCTCAAGGGCATCGACCTCACGCTTGAGCCGCACGACGTCGTCTGCCTGATCGGAGCATCCGGGTCGGGGAAATCGACGCTCCTGCGCTGCGTCAACCTGCTCGAGCCAATCGACGCGGGGCGGATCGTCCTCGGCGGGGACGAGATCACCGGGCAGGGCACCAACGAGAACCGCGTTCGGCGCCGGATCGGGATCGTCTTCCAGTCGTTCAACCTCTTTCCGCACATGAGCGTGCTGCGGAACGTGACGCTCGGGCCTACCCAGGCACTCGGCACGTCGCGCGCCGAGGCTGACTCGGACGCGCGCGAGCTTCTCGGCCGCTTCGGCCTCGCGGAGCGGGCGGGCGAGTATCCGGACCGGCTCTCCGGCGGCCAGCAGCAGCGGGTGGCGATCGTGCGCGCGCTGGCGATGCGACCCGAGCTCATGTTGCTCGACGAGGTGACGAGCGCGCTCGACCCGGAGCTCGTCGCCGAGGTGCTGAACGTCATCCGCGAGCTGGCCGAGACCGGCATGACGATGCTGATCGCCACGCACGAGATGAGCTTCGCACGCGACATCGCCGACCGCGTGTGCTTCCTCGACGCCGGCGTCATCCTCGAGGAGGGCGACCCGGAGCAGATCTTCACCGCGCCGACCGAGCCGCGGACGCAGCAGTTCCTTCAGCGGATCATCGAGGCCGGCCGGCTGTAGACGGCCGTGCGGCTACGAGCCGTTGGCGTCGAACGCCGTGGCGCGCGCCTGGGAGCCGCCGTATCGGCGCCGCTCGGCGATCTCGATCGACGTGATCGTCTCGGGACGCAGCCAGCGGCCGCGAATGCGCGGCCACTCGGAGTTCGCGGCGAGCCGGTCGGCCATTTCCTTGGCGCACGCCTCGGCCTCGGCCTCGGTGTGGAACGACTCGAGCTCGACCCAGTCGCCGCCCTCCATGTTGAGGACGACGCGGAACAGCCGCTCTTCGGTCCAGGTCTCTTCCGTTGTGCTCACGGCACTGATATCGGCCGGATGCGGCGCGGGCTGGAGTCCCGGTGCTACTTGGAGAGCTGCGCGCGGAAGGTGAAGGATCGGGCGTCGTCCAGCGGCGTGCCGAAGCAGGAGTAGAACGGCGGCCCGAAGTTCGTCCAGCAGGCCAGCCGCGTGCTCCCGTTCGAGAGGACGAGGTCGACGCGCTTGATCGTGCCGCGCCCGAAGCCCAGGCGGGGGTTCGACTGCCCGGAGGCGTTCTGCTTCAGGTGCCAGACGGCGACCGAGTTGTCCACGCGCACGACCACGAGCGACGCGCGAGCGCCGTTCGCGGGGAGGGTGATCCAGAGGCGGAGCTTCCCGGTCGTCGAGGCGCGCTTGCCGGGGACGAACGAGAAGTACCTCGTGGCGAGATGGTTGATCTTCCAGGCCTGTGTCCTCGCCCCCCGCTGGTTGGGGCCGATGCCCCACGTCCGCGAGGACGGAGTCGCCGGGTAGCCGGCCGTGGATGCGTCCGAGTAGTCGAGGAGCCGGTTCGCGACTCCGAAGCGGGCGAAGACGTCCGCGAACACGAGGCCGCGCTCCATGAGCTCCTTGCGCACGGCGAGCAGCGAGTAGTCGTCGGCCGGCTCGTCGCCCGGGACGTTCGGGTCAGGGTCGAGCGC
>DAITAN010000125.1:0-6786 GCA_036824235.1 Gaiellaceae bacterium
GACGAGGTCGGCGCCCACGTCGGCGGCCTTCGTGTAGATGCCGCCGCCGAGTCGCGCGAACACGGAGATCAGCGAGCCGCCGAAGGCGAGCCCAATGAGGTCGTCGATCGCGTCGTCCTGCGCGATGTCGAACCAGCTCGTGAGCACCCCGTAGTAGCCCGCAACGCCGAACAGGCCGAGCCCGACGACGAGCAGGCCCGTGACCGAGCCAGCGCGGAAAGCTACGTTCAGCGCGGGCGTCAGGCCATGCTTGGCCGCTTCCGCCGTGCGGACGTTCGCGCGCACAGCGACGTTCATGCCGATGAAGCCGGCTGCGGCCGAGAGGACGGCGCCGATGAGGAACCCGATGGCCGTGCCCCAGCCCAGCTGGTTGTAGAAGCCGATGAGGAGGAACGGCACGATCGCCACGAGCCCGATGGTCGTGTACTGGCGGCGGAGGTACGCGGCGGCGCCCTCCTGCACGGCGCGCGCGATCTCGCGCATGCGGTCCGAGCCGGCAGGCTGCTTGATGACCCACCAGGTCAGGTAGACACCGACGCCGATCCCGAAAACCGCGCAGAGGAGCGCGAACAGGATCGTGTGGTTCTGGAAGAAGTCGGTCACGGGCTTGCAGGCATCGCTCAGCGGGCCGGGCAGGCGTTGCTCGTCTCCCCAGCCCCGCGCACAGCCGGCGGATTTTTATCACACGTACCGGCCCCGTCGCACGGGAGCCGCCGGGACGAGCCTGGAACAGCACGGGGATTTTCTAGAAGCGGGCGCCCTCCAGGGCACTCGCACAGAGATGCTCCGCAGGCTGCGGGGAGATCCTCGGGATGACGGCGAACAAGAGCTCGCGAAGGCGCGCGTTGTTCTCGTTGAAGACCGTCACGACCTGCTCGTGGGTCACGGCCTCGGTGCCCTCCACGCCGACGTCGTGGTCGGTGACCATGGAGATGTTCGCGTAACAGAGCTCGAGCTCGCGCGCGAGGTAGCCCTCGGGATATGCGGTCATGTTGATGGTGTCGAACCCGGCAGCCTGGAACCACCTCGACTCTGCGCGGGTGGAGAAGCGCGGCCCCTGGATGACGACGACCGTGCCGCCGTCGCGCACCTTGATGCCGAGCTCCTCGGCCTTGTCGACGAGCAGGCGGCGCAGGTCGGGGCAGTACGGGTCTGCGGCCGAGACGTGCGTCGTCTCCGGCCCGTCGTAGAACGTGTCCTTCCGGCCGCTCGTGCGGTCGACGAACTGGTCGCAGACGACGAACTCGCCCAACTCGAGGTCGGCCTTGAGCGCGCCGGAGGCGTTCGGCCCGATGATGCGCCTGACGCCGAGCTCTCTCATCGCCCACACGTTCGCCCTGTACGGGATCGCGTGCGGCGGCAGCTCGTGGTTGCGCCCATGGCGCGGTAGGAACGCGACGCGCTTGCCTCCGACTTCTCCGATCGTGAACGGCGCCGACGGCTTGCCGTACGGCGTGTCGATCTCGACCTCCTCGACGTCCTCGAGGAAGGAGTAGAAGCCGGAGCCTCCGAAAACGCCGATCTCAGCTTCCATCGGTCTCCTTTGCAGCTTTGGCGTAGGCGAGCTGAAGATTGGCGATCTGCTCCTCGAAGCCGCTGACGACATCCGCGGGGAGAAAGCCCTGAAGCACGGGGAGCAGCGCCCGCATCGTCTCGATGGCGAGGCGGCTCTGGTCGAGGTCGCGCTCGCCGCGCGAGTCCTCGGTCAGGCCGAGGCGTCGGTAGCCGATCGTCGAGACGTGGACGAGAGTGTTCACGAGCACGTCCTCGACGCGCAGCTTCCGCAGCTCCTCGGCGAGCTCCTGGGCCAGCCGCGCCTGCTCCAGCTCGTCGATGTGCTCAGACACGCACGGGCTCCAGGATCTCCTGGGCGTAGATCTCCTCGAGCGTCTCCCCCGCCTCATGGCGCGCGATCTGGCGCTCGGCCGCGCTGACGGGAGGGAGGGAGAGGAACGAGGTCAGGCCGAGCTCGTCCGCGACCGGCAGCGTCCACTCGATCAGCCGCTCGATCTCCGCCCGCGCCGGTCGCACCTCGCTGGTGTCGAGGTCGATCAGCTGCCCGGAGAGCCCGTGGCGGATCGCCCGCCAGAGGTTCTCCTCGAGGAGACGGTGCGGATGGTCGGGGAGAGGCTCGCCCTCGTCGATCGCCCGCGCGATGCGCGCGGTGAGCGCGAACATCAGCGCCGCAAGCCCCTGGGACTCGGCCAGGTCGGGCTGGCCGTCGGCGATCCTGATCTCCACGGTCGGGAAAGCGAGGTGCGGACGAACGCTCCACCAGAGCTGCGTGTGCTCGGTGATCGAGCCCGTGTCGTAGAGGAAGCGGACGTAGCGCTCATAGGTGTCCCAGTCGCCGAACGAGTCGGGGATCCCGCAGCGCGGGAACATGCGCGTGAAGATCTGCGTGCGGGCCGAGTGAAGGTACGTGAAGACGCCCTCCACGAACGGTGAGCTGCCCGAGTACGCAAGCAGGTGCGGCAGGAACGCGCGTAGGCCGTCCGTCACGGCGATCGCGCGGTCGGCGCCCTTGATGCCCACGTGGACGTGCAGGCCGAAGCTGTTGTTGCGCCAGACGACGTAGCGCAGGATCTCGTCGTTGCGCCGGTAGTGCGGCGTGTCGATGATCCGCTGCTCCTGCCACGGGCTCCAGGGATGCGTGCCCGTCGCCCCGAGGGCGACCTCGAAGCGCGCGGCGAGCTCGAGCAGCTGGCGGCGCCTCTCGGTCATCGCGGCCGCGGCCTCGGCGAAGTTCTCGCACCGGCCAGTGCGCACCTCGATCTCGGAGGCGATCAGCTCGCCGACGAGATGGGGCTCGAGCGGGGTGCCGACGGCGCCCGCCTGGAGCTCCTCGAAGCGGTTGACGAGACCGAGCGTCTGGGGGTCGAGGATCCCGAACTCCTCCTCGACCGCGACCGTGAAGTCGCGGCCGGAATCGAACGCTTCCCGGGCGCTCCTGATCTGCTCGTCAGGAGTCAGTTTCTGGGCGTCACCCACGGGCCGAAAGTATCAGAGTGGCTATGCGTTCCCAGCTCCAGAGCGACTCTGCCGCACGCCGCGCAGCGGCCCCCAGGAGGCGCCGCTCGTTGGCCGGAAGAGCGAGGATCGCCGCGAGCTTGGCCGCGAGCTCGTCGACGTCGCCGTTGGTGAACGAGGCGAGGTCGCGGTGCTCGGGCGGGTACTCGGCCTCGAGCCCTTCCGCGATCTCGGCCAGGCCCGAATGGCGCGCGACGAGCGGCGGCGAGCCGCACGCGGCCGCCTCCGCCGCCACCATCCCGAACGCCTCCGGGAACGTCGACGGCGTCACGCTCACATCGGCAAGAGCCCACAGATGGGCCAGGTGGCGGTGCTCCAGCGGCCCGGTGAAGAGAACCGGACGGCCCGCGGCGGCCTTCTCCAGAGCTGCGCGCTCGGGCCCGAAGCCGACGACCACCGCGCGGGCCTCGACGCGCTCGAGCGCCTCGAGAAGAAGGCCGACCCCCTTCTCGTCGCTGAGCTTCCCAACGTAGACGACCGTCGGCCCCTCACCCGCGAGGAACGTCTCCAGCCGCTCGGCGTTGCCCGGATCGGGATAGCGCTCGCCGACCCGGGCCGGGTCGAGGCGGGCCTCCTCGAGGAGCCGGGCCAACGCCTGCTCGCGCGGCTCCGGCCTCAGGGCGTCGACGTCGACGCCCGGCGGGACGATGCGGACCCGATCCAGATAGCTCTCCGGGCCCACGACCTCCTCGAGCACGCGGCGGATGTGCTCCGAGCCCGCGAGGACGTCATTCGCCCCGGCGAGGCTCTCGCGCGCCCACGCGGCCAGGTCCTCGTTGCCGCGGATGGCGAACTCGAGCTCCGACCCGTGCGCCTTGACCGTGAACGGCACGCCCGCCGCGACACCCACCGGCGCGCCCAGCAGGACGTGGTTGACGAGCAGGAAATCCGCCGGCAGATGCTCGCGAACGGCGGCCGCGTTCCGCTCGACCCACTCGTCGCGCTCAGCGGCCGTGAGCTCGGGCAGGAGGCGCGCGTCGAAGCCCTCGTAGCGGTCGAGGACGAACACCGGCAGCATGGTGGCCGCGTCGGGCCGGACGAATGCGGCCCCGCCGAGGTCGAACCGCTCGGGATGCGGCTCCTGGGCGAAGACGACGACCTCGTGCCCGAGGCGCCTCCAGGCGCGCGCGAGCGAGCTCGTGTAGACGTTCGAGCCGGTCCCGCCGAGTAGGTAGCCGTGCCAGATGAGAACCTTCACCGGGATGGATCCTGACGAAGAACTGGTACGACGCGCACAACGAGGTGATCGCTTCGCGTTCGAGCAGCTCGTGGAGCGGCACGAGCAGCGGCTCTACACGCTCGCGGCCCGCGTCCTCGGCTCGCGGGAGGACGCCGCCGACGCCGTCCAGGAGGCACTCGTGCGCGCGTGGCTCGCCCTCCCGAAGTTCCGCGGAGACGCCCGCTTCTCGACTTGGCTCTACCGGATCGTCGTCAACTCGGCACACGACATCCGGCCCAAGCGCCGCGAGGCGCCGTCGGACGAGCTTCCCGAGGCGGCCGATCCGCGCGACCGCTTCGCCGACCAGGAGCTCTCCAACGAGCTCCAGCGGGCGCTCGACGCACTCGACGAGAGCTACCGCGTCGCCGTCGTCCTCTACGACGTGCTTGGCTGCTCGTACGCGGAGATCGCCGGGATGACCGGGGTCGCCGAGGGTACGGTGAAGTCGCGAATCTTCCGCGGCCGCAGCGAGCTCGCCGAGCGCCTGGGAACCGCAGTGCACGAAACGGAGTCGAACCAGTGATGGCCGAGAAGCACCCGGACGAATTCGAGCTGCTCTCCTACGTCGAGGAGGAGCTCGCACACGACGCGCGGCAGGAGGTTGCCGAGCATCTCGTGGCGTGCCGCTCGTGCGCCGAGCACGTCCGGCGGCTCGAGACCGGCCGCGCGGTTCTGCGTGCGGCTCCCCCGCTCGAGCTTTCGGACGAGCGTCGTGCGCGCATGCTGGCCGGGCTACCGGAGCGTCGCGAGCCGTGGAGCTTCAGACGTCCGCTGAAGCGCGTCCTCGTCATCGCGGCGCCCGTGGCGGCCGCCGCAGCGCTGATCGGCGTCGTCGTGGTGAACGCCCCGTACGGCAGCGACAGCGGCGACAACGGAGCGGCTGCCGACGCAGGCGGAGACGTCGCCGAGGAAAGCGGAGGACAAGAGATGGAGCAGTCCACGGGAGCCGCCGACGCGACGGCCCCCCTATCCGCGGACACGTTCGTCCGCAACGTCGCCGGGCCGGCGAGCGCGGTCGTCGACCTGCTCGCGGCCAAGGGCATCTCCGCGGAAGCCAACCCCGACGACGGCTCGGTCACCGCGCAGGGGAATGCGGCCGACGTGCGGGCAGCTCTCGAGGGACGTCCCGGCGGGATCGTCGCCGTCTACGTCAAGTAGAAGTAGAGCGCGTAGAGGAGCTCGACGGCCGGGCTCGTCGTGTGCACTGTGACGTCCTGCGGGACGTCGAGGAGCGCCTCGGTGTAGTTGAAGATGATCTTGACGCCGGCCGCGACGACCTCGTCGGCCACGTGCTGGGCCGCGTCGGGCGGAACGGCGAGCACCGCGACGATGATGTTCTTCTCGCGGATGAG
This sequence comes from Gaiellaceae bacterium, assembly GCA_036824235.1. Taxonomy (GTDB): domain Bacteria; phylum Actinomycetota; class Thermoleophilia; order Gaiellales; family Gaiellaceae; genus JAIBJN01. The sequence goes on from DAITAN010000125.1 coordinate 5,602, forward strand.
GTCGCGGAGATCGGAGTAGGCCGAGATCGTGGTGTTGCCGATCGGCTCGCCGACCTTCGTCGCGTCGGTATCGAACGCGCCCGCGATGTTGAAGCCATGGTCGGCGAAGATCGTCGAGCTCGCGATCGCCTGGCCGAGGCGGCCGCCGCCGAAGAGTGCGATGTTGTGCTGCCCCTGCGTCCGGAGGATCTTGCGGATCTCCGCAATCAGGCTCTCGATGTTGTAGCCGACGCCCCGCTTGCCGAACTTCCCGAAGGCGGAAAGATCGCGGCGGATCTGGGTCGCGTTGATGTTCGTGTACTCGCTGATCTCCTGCGAGGAGATGCGGTCCTTGCCCATCTTGCGGGCCTGAATGAGGACGCGGAGGTACTGCGACAGCCGTGCTGCCACGCCCACGGTCAGCCGTTCGCCGGTCCTTGCTCCCCCCTCCGTGGCGATCCTCAAGGCCATGCGCAGCACAGGATAACTACGCGGTTGAAGCGGGGATGCAGTACCCGTCGCCCGGTCAGCCGGCGAGACGCCGGCGGAGGCCGTCCGGGTGGACGAAGTACGTGAACGCCTCCTCCCCGTCGATCTCGACGACGGGGATCCGCTCCCGGTACGAGCGCTCGAGCTCGGGGTCGCCCGTGATGTCGACCTCCTCGAGCTCGAAGTCCACCTCGGAGCGAACGGCGGCGATTACGCGCTCGGCGCTCTCGCAGAGGTGGCAGCCCTGTGCCCGGTAGAAGGTTACCCGGCGCCCGGAGGGCGTCACCGCGTGATCGTGAAGACGGCCTCGGCGGTGGACGGCTGCGTGCCGTCGTCGCCGTCGACCGGGTGCGCGCGCAGGCGAAGGACGTAGGAGCCCGCAGGCAGCAAGCGACCGCTGGGCCCGCGGCCGGTGAGGCCGAATGCGTAGCGGCCCGGGAGCACGTCGCGCAGGCGGGCGAGGACGCCGAGCTTCTCTCCGTCTGCCGTCCAGAGCTCGAGCTCCAGGACGCCGACCGGCTCGATCGTCTCGCCGTCCGCGGCGCGATCGACCCGCCCGGCACGGAAGGCCAGGACGACAGGCGCCCTGTTGGACGGCGCGAACGTGTGGTGCGAGAGCTGCACGTCGCCGACCAGCGGCGCCCTGCGCGCCTCTCGGCGCGCGACTGCCCAGGGCACGCGCACGGGCTGGGCTCCGTCGGCGGAGACGATGAGCAC
>DAITAN010000126.1:0-6775 GCA_036824235.1 Gaiellaceae bacterium
GAACATGTCGGGCCACCCGTCCATATTGTAGTCGAGGACGGCGACGCCGAGCGCACGCCGCACGAGCGGGGCGTGGGCGCGAACCGGCCGAAGGCTCATGCCCCGCCGGGCCGCGATGGCGACGCCGAGGAGGACGAGGCCGGCGCCGAGGCCGTAGGCCAGAGTGATGAGAACGGCCTCGAGCCCGAGATCCTGCGTCGCCGCGACCGTCGCGACGGCGCCGATCACCGGCCCAGCGCACGGCGTGAAGATGAGCCCGAGGCTGACGCCGAGTACGAACCCGCCCCCGACGTCTCCGGGCCGTCGGCGCGAGAGGGCCTGGAACGGCCGGGAGAGCAGCTCGCCGAGCGGCGCCCAGAGAAGCGAGACGCCGACGACGATCACGACGGCGATGGCGACGTTCCGCAGCAGGTCGTCCGGCAGCCCGAGCGCGGACAGGAGCGCCGTCGCGGTCAGGGTGAAGACTGTGAAGCTCGCCACCAGACCGGCGACGATCGCGTAGGGCCGGTGCTTCCCTCCCGTCGCGCCCCCGGCGAGCACGATGGGCAGCACGGGGAGGACGCAGGGCGAGACCGCGGTGACCACGCCCGCGACGAAGGCGACCGCGAGAAGCAGCAGCATCGTCCTTCGATGCTACTCCGAGGCTCTGAACAGGGGCTTACGCGGTCTTTTCGGCGGCCTGGACGACCGGCGCCGCCGGTGCTTGCTCGGCGGGCTTGGCCTGCCGACGCTTCGCGTCGCCGGGACGCCCGTTCTGCGGCTGGCCCTTGGCCTGCGTGTCGTCGCCCTTGCGCCGCTTCTTGCGCCGCCGCCGGCGCGACTTGCTTGACGGCTGCTTCGGTGCGGGGAGGTTGTCGGCGAGCGCGTTGGCGACCTCCGGCAGCGTCCCGATGCGCTCGCGCACGCCGTCGATGAGACGCTGGGCCGTCGGCGTGTAGGCCTCGGCCGAGGCGAGGAGCGCGACCGCCACATGCGTCGGCTGCTCGAGGGCGACGTTCACGAGCCGGGCGGCGTTCTCCTCGTGGCGGTGGCCGCGGGAGTTCGTGAGTGCGCCGAGGAGCCGCTTCGCCTCCGGCAGGTCGGCGCTCGCGCGACGGTCCTGGATCTTCCGGGTCGAGCGGGCCAGCCGCCACGTCCAGCGGGCGATGATGTCCTCCGGTGCGTCGACCTTCCCCTCGCCGATCGCGCGCAGGAGAACCCGTACGCCCTGGACGCGGTCCTTGTCCCAGGTCGGGGCCGAGGTCACCATCGTGACGAGGTCGTCGAAGTCGGCGCGGTCGACGGTGACCGCGACGCGGTCGCCGAGCGCGGAGAGCCGCAGGCGGCGGTTGGGGTTCTCGGCCGCGCAACTCATGAGGAAGGCCTCGCGGCACTCGCGGCTCGCGGCCGCGAGCTTCTCGGCGAACGCCTGGCGCTCCTCGAAGCGCACCTGCCGGCCTGCGATGCGGGCCCAGAGAAGCTGCTCGTCGTCAGCGAGACGGCCGGGAGCGACGCGCTCCCACTCGCGGGTGATCACGGCGACACGGCGGCGCGCGTCGGGCGTGACCGGCACGAGCCAGGGTGCGGGCGAGAGCTTGCGTTTCGCGCGCCGCTGGACGCGGCGCCGCGGTGCCGGGGTGACCCGTGCGCCCGGCCGGTAGAAGTCGGAGTCGAGCAGGCTGTGGATCGTTATCGTGCGGTCGTTGTGCGTCGCGGCGTCGTCGACGAAGTCCACGACGATCCCCGCCTCCTTGCGCGGCGCGAGGCGCATGACGCGGCCGATGCGCTGCTGGTAGACGCGGCGGCTCGCGGTCGGGGCGAGGTGCATGCAGACCGTTGCTCGAGGAGAGTTCCAGCCCTCCGCGAGCAGCTGGGCGTTCACGAGGACGTTGATCTCGCCGCGCTCGTAGGCCGCCAGGGTCTCGGCGAGCTTGACGGGCGGCGTCCGCCCGCTCACGGCCTCGGCCTTGAGGCCGGCGGCGCGGAACTCGCGCGCGAGGTTGTAGGCGTGCTCGACGCCTGCCGCGTACACGATCCCAGGGGTCTGGTCGAAGCGATCGCGGTAGAGGCTCGCGGCCGCCTGGTTGAAGATCTCCTGGTCGAGCACCTTGGCCAGGATCTCCTGGTCGTAGTCGCCGCCCACGATCGGCACGGACGAGATCGCGGCGGCCGGCCGCACCCTGAGCGAGCGAAGCGGCGCGATCAGCCCGCGGCGCGCGGCGTCGCCGAGCGGCAGGTCGTCCACCGAGGCCGGGAAGACGTCGGAGACCTGCTTGGCGATCAGCTGCTCGGTCGCCGTCATGCCGATGTAGATCGGCTCCGTCAGGCTGCGGATGGCGGCGCTCGTCTTGTCCCCGAGGGCGGTGTGCGCCTCGTCGCAGATGACCAGCTGGTAGGCCTTGCGCGAGAGGGAGTCGACGTGCCGCGCGAACCAGGCGTAGGTCTGGATCGTGATCGGGTTCTCGCGGAGCGGCTCGAGATCGCGCAGCACCGCTTCGTGCAGGCGCTCGCCGTAGCCCTCCGTGGTCAGGTCGGTCGTGAACTGGTTCACGAGCAGGCGCCTGTGCGTGAGGATCAGGACACCCATCGTCTTGGCCGCCTCGACGAAGCCGGCAGCGGCGATCGTCTTGCCGGAGGCCGTCGGATGACGGAAGCGGAAGCGCCTGACCGCGCCTGGGTCATCGCCCGGCACGATCTCCTCGACGTCCTCGTCGGCATCGACTTCCTCTTCCTCGGCGACGGGCTCCTCCTCGACGTCCTCGTCCTCCGTGCGTTCCTCGAGCTGCACTACGTCCCCGTTGCCGTTCCCGTTCTCGGCTTCATCCTCGTGCCGGGCGATGAGCTCGGCGAGCATCCCGGCGAGCGCGTCGATCTGGTGGCGGCGGAGCTCGGTCCCGGAGGCGAGCCGCGGAGGCCGGTCGGTCAGCACGCGCTCGAGGCCGAGCATGAGCGCGTAGTTCACCTTCCACTCGGGCGACGGGGTGCGTCTGCCCGCGTCCATCTCGAGGAGCGCGGCATCGAGCGCCCGCCGGCGTGCAACGCCTTCGGCGAGCACGTCTGCGGCGTTCTCGCCGGGGTGGAGGAGGGACTCGCCTGACCATGCCTCCGCGCGGAGGGCGGCTGCCGTCAAGGCGTCCGTTTCCTCCGACTGGACAGTCGGATGGTGGATTGCTTCTTGCATGGACGCAGCGCGCTTGCGCTGCCCGAACCAGAGAGTGTGCGCGAGTAATCTCGCGCCGGCACTCACATCATACCGGATCCGCCGGCCTCGAAGGCCTTACGACTGGAGCTTCGAGGCGACGGCCTTCTGCATGCCGACGGCCTTCTTCATGTACTCGTACGCCATATCCGCCTTGCCCTCGGCCTCGTAGAGCTCAGCCATCTGAGCGTACACCGTCGCGAGATAGCGGTTTGGATTGGTCGGGCGCAGAAGCTCCGCCGCCAGCTCGTAGAGCTCGAGAGCGCGCCCCCTGTCGCCCATTTCCTCGTAGATCTCCGCAAGGGTGGAGTAGCTCCGAGCGGCGTCCTCGGGAGCCGCGTCCGAGACGATCCCCGCGATCTGCATGGCGAGCGCGGCGGCCTCCTCCTTGCGGTCGAGCCGCGTGAGAGCGCGGGCCTCTTCGAGGCGGTACTGCGCCCGTTCGATGGCGTTGCCGCTGGTCTGGAGGAGCGGCCAACCCTCCTCGAGTAGGACGAGCGCTTCGTCGGGCCGGCCCCGGTCGAGCTCGATGTGGGCCAGGAGCTGGTGCGCGCGTGCCGTGCGGTAGGTGTCCTCCGTCATGCGCAGGACCTCGAGCGCCCGGCGCGCGTAGCGCGCGGCCGTCTCGCTGTCGTTCCGCTCGGCGTGCAGGCGGGACTGCGTCCAGTAGAGGTTGATGCGCACGTTGGGGTTGATGGAGTCCTTGCCGATCGCGAGCGCGTTGGCGAGGACCTCCTCCGCCCGGCCGAAGTTGCCGCTGTCGATGAGCGCGTCCCCGAGCAGCAGCTGGAAGCGGATCCGCTCGAGCTGGTCTTCGCGGCTGTCCGCGGCGGCGAGGCACCGCTCGAAGACGGCGATTGCCGACTCGAGCTCGCCGACCATCGCGTAGGCGCGCCCGAGCGAGTCGGCGACATCGGGATTGCCCGCCTCGTCCGAGCCCGACAGCTGGATCGCGGTCTCGAAGTGGTCGATCGCCGTGCGTGGGTCACCCCGCCTGTGGGCCACCTGTCCCAGGCCAGCGTGAGCGAGCGAGAGGTCGCCGTTGCCCGACGACTGGTCGAGCAGCTCGGTGTAGAGGTCGTGGGCGAGGTCGACGTCGTCGAGCCGCAGCGCGACCTCGGCCTCTAGGACCTTCCCGTCGCGCGCGTCCGGGTCCGAGCCCGTCGCGAGGTAGTCCTCGGAGACTCCGAGCCGCCGCCCGAGCTCGCGGAGGAGCTGCAGGGACGGGATCCGGTCACCGGACTCGATCCGCGAGATGTACGCCGGCGAGCAGCCCGGGAAGGCCAGCTGTCGCTGGCTGAGCCCGGCGGTCTCCCGCGCGGTCCGAAGGCGATTTCCTACCGCCTGCGGATCGTCGACGTGTGTTGACTTTTGTCGTGGCATCTGACGCCTAATGTAGAGTCACGCATTGCCCTCGGGCCCGGGGCTGTCCAGTTGTCGGTACGACGAAAGGATGGCTCCATGAAGATTCGGGTGGCTCTGCTTTGTGCTGCGTTGGGGACGCTCGCCGCCCTTGTGGGCGGAACTCCCTGGCACTAACGTAGGAAGATCGTAACGGGGTGGCGGGGGTTTTTCACCCCGCCACCCCGTTCCCTTTAGCGATGCGGCCTCGGATGCTCTTGCAAGCAACCCGCTCGGTCGGGGAGAGTCGTCAGCACGGGCGCAGGGCAGGAGCTCGAGATGTGGAGAAATGGTGGATCGCATCGCAGTGTCGGGCCGCCGAAGAAGAGCTGGGGGGCCCGCCTGCGGTTGCGGACCCCCGGAGCATCAACGGCACTGACTATTGTCTCCTGTAAGCGGTAAGCGAGCCTCCCCGGATCGGGTGATATTCGTGCGCGTCAGAGGGGGGAGCTAGTCTCGGCGCATGGAGTGGGAGGCTCACGCCGAGCGGGAGGAGGGCCGGTACGCGGACGGGTTGGGGCGCCTCCCCGACGAGCCGGACGCCCGCCAGAAGCAGCTCGTGCGCATCGCCATGGCGGCGACGGGGGCCGGGCTGGTGCGTCTGATGCAGGGACGACGGGCGGAGGCGGCCGGCTGGCTCGCCAGGTCGGCAGAGCGCTTCCGCGAGAGCTACGCGGACGCGCCTCCTGGAAGCTGGGGGCGGCTGATCGGCGCCGTCAAGGCGCGCGTGCTCGCCGGCGACCAGGAGGGCGCGGAAACGGACGCCTCCTGGGCGCTCGAACAGGGCCCTGCCGTCGCCGAGTCGCCCATCGGGCGGTATGCGGCCGTGCTCGCGCTCCTGGTCCTCGGCCGCAACGACGAGGCGGCGACCACGGCCGGCCGCCTCGTGCAAGAGCCCGAGGAGTCCTTCCCTCGCCCGGTCGCCGAGGCGCTCGCCGCGCTCGCGGCCGGTGACGGCGCCGCCTACGAGGACGCGGTCGCCCGGGTTCTCGAGTCCTTCGAGAATCGCGATGAGTACCTCGAGGACATCGCCGTTGCCGACACGGTGGTCGTCCTGCAGTCGCTCGCGGAGCAGCGCGGGATCGCGGCCGAGCTTCGCTCGCCGCTCCTCCCGGAGACAGACGGCGGGTAGCTAGGCCTCGGGGCCGTCGCCGTCGTGCTCGGCGATGTCGACCGAGACGATGGTGTCGGGCTTGAGGAAGCGGCCGCTGACGAAGGGCCAATCGCCCTGCTCGGCGTCCGCGAGCTGGCCCATGAGCGACTTCGCATGCTGCTTGGCGCCCTCCGGGTCGGAGAAGTCGCCGGCGTCGACGCGCTCGCCGTTCGTGAGCCTGATCAGCACGCGCCAGAGAGCGGTGCTCTCCTCGGCGACCGGGGTCTCGGCAACGACGAGCTCGGGCGCAGCAGGCTCGGGGTCAGGCTGGAGATCGGGCTCGGGCTCAGGTCTGGGCTCGGGCTGAGCCTCGGGCTCGGGCTGGGCTGCCGCGGGCGGGTACGGCGCGGGAGGCGGCGTGGGCTCGGGCAGCGGGGCCGGCTCGGGCGAGGCGATCGGCTCGGGGGTGGGGACGGGCTCTGGGGTAGGGACGGGCTCGGGCACTCGGAGCGGCTCGACCGTCGCGGCCGGCTCGAGAACGGGCTCGGGCTGGGGCGCGGGCTCGTGGGCATGCTCGGAGACCTGAAGGGGCTGAGGGGCGAGCACCGGCTCGACTGGTGCCACCGGCTCGGGAGCGGGCTGCTCGACTTGCGGAAGCGGCTCGGGCGCCGGAACCTGGAGGACGGGCTCGGCCTCGACCGGGGCGGGCTCGGGAACGATCGGGGCGGGCTCGGGAACGATCGGGGCGGCCGGCTCGGGGGCGGGCACCTGGAGGAGCGGCGCGGCCTCGGGAGGAACGACGCCGTTCGTGTGCGGGACGGCGGGCGCCTCCGGCGCGGGCTCCGGATCGAGGGCGGGCTCGGGGGCAGGCACGGGCTCATGCTCGTGCGCTGTCGGAGCGGGCTCAGGCTCGGGCTCGGGGGTGGGGTCGGGCGAAATCTGGGGCCAGCCGGCCTCGGCTTCAGGCTCGGGCTGGAGCTCGGGAGCGGCCTCGGCCTGGGGCTCGGGAGCTGGCTCCGCGAGGGGCTCTGAAGCAACCTCGGCCACAGGCTCGGGCTCGGCGACCGTCTCGGGCGCGGCGACGGCCTCGAGCTCGGGCGCTG
>DAITAN010000127.1:0-6744 GCA_036824235.1 Gaiellaceae bacterium
GGAGGGCGAGGGCGTCGAGCCCGCAGACCTCGCAGGCTGGGACTCGTTCAGGCCGCCGGCCTGAGCCAGCGTTCCCAGGCGCTCTCGTAGTGGCTGCGGGAGCGCGCCCCGACAACGCTGTCCCTGACCTCTCCGGCCTCGAAGAGCATCACCGTCGGAATCGAGAGGACGCTGTATCGAGCCTGCGTCTGCGGGCTCTCGTCGACGTTGACCTTGACGAACTTCACACGCTCGCCGTGCTCGTCGGCCATGTCCGAGAGGATCGGGTTGACGACGCGGCACGGGCCGCACCAGGGCGCCCAGAAGTCGACGACCACGGGGACGTCGGCCTGGAGCACCTCGCTCTCGAAGTCGTCGTCTCTGACCTCTGTCAGCTCAGCCACAGCGGGCCACTATAGCCAGCGGCCCTACAGGCGCCGGCGGGCAGCTGCGAGGCGCAGCGCAGGCACGCGAAGCATCGCCTCGAGGACGATTCCGGGGCCCATCTTGGAGCCGCCCTCCTCGCGGTCGGCGAAGAGAATCGGCACCTCCTCCACGCGGAAGCCCGCTCGCAGAGCCCGATAGACAGTCTCCACCTGAAAGGCATAGCCCTTGGACTCGATCCGCTCGGGGCCGATCGCCTCGAGCACGTCGCGGCGGTACACCTTGAAGCCGGACGTCGAGTCGCGCACCGGGATCCCGAGGATCGCACGGGCGTAGAGCGAGCCGCCGCGGCTCACCAACCGGCGCACGAGGCCCCAGTTGCGCGTGCCGCCGCCCGGGACGTACCGGGAGCCGAGGCCGATCCCGGCGCGACCGGCCGCTTCGACGAGGCGCGGGAGGTCGGCGGGATCGTGGGAGAAGTCGCAGTCCATCGTTGCCACGAGGTCGGCGCCCGAGCCGAGCGCCCGCCCGAAGCCGGCGATGTAGGCGGGTCCCAGGCCCTCCTTGCGCTCGCGGTGGAGCACGTCCAGCGTGTCGAGCTCGGCGGCCAGCCGGTCCGCCAGATCCCCCGTCCCGTCCGGCGACGCGTCGTCCACAACCAGCACGCGGCCGTCGAGGCCGCTCTCGTCGAACACTCCGACGATGGCCCGCGCCATCGGCTCGAGGTTCTCGCGCTCGTCGTAGGTGGGGAGGCAGACCACCAGCACGCGCGTATCATCGCCGCCGTGCCCGCAAAGCTGCCGACCAACGCCGAGCTGGCCGAGCAGTTCGACCTGCTCGCGGACATGCTCGAGCTCGACGGAGCCGACGCCTTCAGGCTCGCCGCCTACCGCCGCGCCTCTTCCCGCATCAGGGAATCGGCGGTGCCGGTGGCCCAGCTGGCGATTGACGGCAAGGCCACGCGCCTCTCGGGCATCGGCGGCACGATCGAGGCAAAGATCGTCGAGTACACGGAGACCGGCGACCTGGCCGCACTGGCCAAGCTGCGGGACAAGCTTCCCTCGGGTCTGGTCGACGTCATGCACGTGCCCGGCCTCGGGCCCAAGACCGCCCGCAAGCTCTGGGGCGAGCTCGGCATCGAGACCCTCGACGACCTCAAGGCGGCCGCCGAGCAGGAGCGCCTCCGCGGCCTGCCCGGTCTGGGCCCCAAGTCCGAGGAGAAGGTGCTCAAGGCCCTGGCCAAGCCCGCGCGCGCGTCAGCGAACACGGGACGAACGCTGCTCGGCAAGGTGCTGCCCGCCGTCCGGCGCGCTGTCGAGGAGATCGAGGAGAGCGGCCTTGCCGACCGCGTGTCCGAGGCCGGCAGCGTTCGCCGCCGGGCGGAGACGTCACGCGACCTCGACCTGATCGCGACGGCTGAGGATCCGGCCGCGCTGACCGCGTTCTTCGCCGAGCGGCCGTGGGTGGCCGAGGTCGTGGCGAAGGGATCGACCAAGGCGACCGTCGTCTCCCATGACGGACACCGCTTCGATCTCCGCGTCGTGCCGCCGGAGAGCTACGGCAACCTGCTCCAGCACTTCACCGGCTCGAAGGATCACAACGTCGCCCTGCGCGAGGACGCGGTGCGCAAGGGCCTGTCGATCTCCGAGTACGGGGTCAAGCACGTGGAGAGTGACGAGACGTTCCACGCCACCGGCGAGGAAGAGCTCTACGAGCACCTCGGCTACGCCTGGATCCCGCCCGAGCTCCGCGAGAACCGGGGGGAGCTCGAGGCTGCGCGCGAGAAGCGGCTGCCGGAGATCGTCACGCTCGAGGACCTCAAGGGCGACCTCCACATGCACACCGACTGGTCGGACGGCCGCGCGACGCTCGAGGAGATGGTGCTGGCGGCGAAGGAGCGCGGCCGCAAGTACATCGCCATCTGCGACCACGCCAGGCGGCTGCGGGACGGTCGCCTCGAGCGCCAGGCGAAGGAGATCGCGGCGATGAACGAGCGCGTCTCCGGGATCACCGTGCTCGCCGGGATCGAGGTCGACATCCGCGGCGACGGCAGCCTCGACTACGAGGACGAGGCTCTGGCGGAGCGGGACTGGGTGATGGCCTCGATCCACTCTGGCTTCGACCAGCCACGCGAGCGCCTCACGGATCGCATCGTCGCGGCAATGGAGAGCCCGCACGTGGACTGCATCGGCCACCCGACCGGGCGCAAGATCAACCGGCGCCCGCCCTACGACCTCGACCTCGAGCGAGTCTTCGAGAAGGCCGTCGAGACGGGGACGTTCCTCGAGATCAACGCGCAGCCCGACCGGCTCGACCTCGCCGACAACCATGCGCGCGCTGCCGCGGAGGCCGGTGTCCGCATCGTGATCTCGACCGACGCGCACCGCATTCACGAGCTCGATAACCTCGAGCTCGGGGTCGCGCAGGCACGGCGCGGGTGGGTGAGCGCCGAGCAGGTCGTGAACACGCGCACCTGGGCACAGGTCAAGAAGCTGATGAAGCAGTGAGCGACTTCCGCGAGAACGCCGCCGCGACGAGCGACTGGATCGCGCGCTACCTCGAAGGCGTACGCGAGCTTCCCGTGCTCTCTCAGGTCGAGCCAGGCCAGGTCCGCGGGGCCTTGCCGGCCTCCCCGCCCGAGAGCGCGGAGCCGTTCACCGACGTCCTGCGCGACCTCGACGACGTGCTTCTGCCCGGGATCACGCACTGGAACCATCCGCGCTTCTTTGCGTACTACGCCATCTCCGGGACGGAGCCGGGGATCCTCGCCGAGTTCCTCATCGCGGCCCTGAACGTCAACGGCATGCTCTGGCGCACGTCGCCCGCGGCCACGGAGCTCGAAGAGCTCGTGCTCGACTGGGTGCGGCAGCTCATCGCTCTCCCGGAGGGCCTGCACGGCCACATCGAGGACACGGCGTCCACCTCGACGCTGGCGTCGCTCACGGCGGCGCGCCACCTCCGACCGAACGGCACCGTGCTCTGTTCGGAGCATGCGCACTCCTCCATGGACAAGGCAGCGCGGCTCCTCGGCGTCCCTATCCGCAAGGTGCCTTCCGACGACGAGTTCCGGATGCGGCCCGACGCGCTCGCCGAGGCGCTGCGCGAGGTCGAGGCCTCGGCCGTGGTCGCGACGGTCGGGACGACCTCGACCAGCTCCGTCGACCCGGTGCCCGAGATCGCAGCGCTCTGCGCCGAGGCGGGCGCTTGGCTCCACGTCGACGCGGCCTACGCCGGGCCGGCGATGGTCTGCGAGGAGAACCGGTGGGCCTTCGCGGGCGTCGACCAGGCGGACTCGGTCGTCGTCAACCCGCACAAGTGGCTCCTCACCCCGATCGACTGCTCGCTCCTCTACACCAGGCAGCCGGAGGTCCTGCGCGAGGCGTTCAGCATCGCGCCCGTCTACCTGCGCGCGAGCGAGGAAGGCGTCGCGAACCTGACCGACTACAGCCCGGTGCTCGGCCGCCGCTTTCGGTCGCTCAAGCTCTGGGCGGTGATCCGCTGCTACGGCCGCGAGGGGCTGCAGGCGGTGATCCGCGAGCACCAGCGCCTGGCGCGCACGTTCGCATCGTGGGTGGAGGAGACGCCGGGCTGGGAGGTCGTGGCCCCGGTGCCCTTCTCGCTCGTCTGCTTCCGGCGCGAGGGCTCCGACGCGGAGAACGAGGCGATCCTCGAGCGCGTCAACGCGTCCGGCGAGGCCTACCTCTCGAACACGACCCTGAACGGCAGATACGTCCTGCGCCTGGCCATCGGCCACCACCGAACGACGGAGGACGACGTCCGTCGGGCCTGGGAGCTCCTACAGCAGGCGTAGGAGCGCCGCCATCTCCGGCGGGCCGTCCACGATCAGGTCGGCCGCGTCGGAGAGCTCGCTCGGGCCCTCCTCCGACGCGACGGCGACGCGGACTGTGTGCTCGAGCTCTGCTGAGACGAGCCCGACGAAGGCGTCCAGGTCGGTCGTGTCGTCGCCCGCGTAGAGTCCGAGCCGGGCGCCTGACCGCTCCAGCAGCGACCTGACGGCCGTCCCCTTGTCGGCCGGAACCGGCGGCCGGATCTCGAGCACCTTGCGGCCCCAGCGCGCGTCGAGCCCCGCCGCCCGTGCCTGTGCGGCGACCGCCTCCAGCTCCGCCTTCGCGCGCTCCTCGTCCGCGGCCTCGCGGTAGTGGTAGGAGAGAGAAAGGGTCTTGTCCTCGACCGGAAGGCCGACGGCATCGCGGAAGCGCGCGATCTCGCCTGCGAGCACCGTGGCACGCGGATCGAGCTCGAGGCCGTGATTGCCCACGTACTCGATTCCCTCGACCCCGACGAGGCGGCGGGCGTCATCGCCGGCGCGTCCGCTCACGCAGGCGACCAGGAGATAGGTGCCGGCGAGCCGTTCGAGCTCTGCCCGGGTCGCCTCGGGGACGGCGGCCAGCTCCGGGCGCGCCACGATCGGGGCTAGCGTCCCGTCGACGTCGAGAACGATGGCGCTCCGCCCGGGAGCCTGCGCGAGCGGGGCGAGGAGAGCTGCGGCCTCCATCGGCCCGCTTAGGATAGGGCCGTGCGGTCGGCCAAGCGCTCGCTCCTCGTCCTCACGGGGATCGGGGTCGTCTCCGGGTTCCTCAGCGCGCTGTTTGGCGTCGGGGGCGGGCTGGTCGTCGTGCCGATGCTCTTCATCTTCATGGGGTTCAGCGCGCGCGAGGCGACCGCGACCTCGCTGGCCGCCATCGGCATCACCGCCCTCGCCGGCGCCATCTCGTTCGCCGTCCTCGAGGACGTGGACTGGGGGGCGGCCGCGCTCGTCGGTTTCCCGGCCCTCCTCGGCTCGATCGCGGGCATTCAGCTCCAGCACCGGGTCACCTCGCTCATGCTGACCCGGCTCTTCGCCGTCTTCGTCGCCGTGGTGGCGGTGCTCCTCTTCTTCGAATGAGCGCCACGACGGTCATCCTCGCGCTCGTGCTTGGCTTCGGGGCCGGCGTCCTCTCGGGCATGTTCGGCGTCGGCGGGGGCATTCTCTTCGTGCCCACACTCGTTCTCGTCGTCGGTCTCGGCCAGCTCGACGCCCAGGCCACCTCCCTCGCGGCGATCATCCCCGTGGTCGCGTTCGGAGCCTGGCAGCAGCACCACGCAGGAAACGTCCGCTGGCGGATCGGCCTCATCCTCGGGGTGCTCTCCGTCCTCGGCGTCTACGCGGGCGCGTCGCTTGCAATCGCGCTCGACGAAGATTTGCTCCGGAAGCTCTTCGCCGTGTTCCTGCTCGTCGTAGCCGCGCAGCTCGTCTGGTCGACCCGGCGACCGTAGACTTGGAGGGCGCGCATGGGTGACGAACTCCTCTTCCCGCTCGTGGACGAGCCGATCGGCGCGATCGTCGACCGGATCCAGTCCGAGGAAGCCGCCATCGCGGCCCTGGCCGCCTCGCCGCGCCGCCAGCTCGCCTTCCGGACGTTCGCCTACGTCCGGGTCGGCATCCTCCTCGGCGGCATCCTCGTCGAGCGGGATCTCGAGTCCGCCCCTGGCGACGAGGGCACCTGGGTCGACCGGCTGCTCGCCGAGCCGGACGTGGTCGAGGCTGTCCGCGCCGAGGTGCGGGCCGTCGCCGACGAGGTCGCGAACGACCCCAGTCTCGCCGAGGCCGAGCCCGTCGGGCCCGACGAGGCGACGCGCGAGCGTTTTCGCGCTTTTGCGCGCCGTCTGGGCCGTTAGAGCGCCGTACTCTCTCGCGCGGCCGTCCCTGCCGATAATCTCTCGATGGTGGCCCACCGCGTCGTCTACGTGACGATCCTTGCCCTGGGCGTCCTCGTGCTGGGGGGATCGGCAGCCGCGCAGAGCGCGCCGGCTTCTTCGTCGAGCGCGTTCGGCGTGCGCGTCGTCCTGCCCGGCGGCGCCGGGGAGACTGCGGGCGCCGTTTCGGCACCTCCGCGCGGCGGGTCCACGCTGAACGGCTGGAACTTCCGCGACGGCGCCGTCTCGGCCGGCTGGCTGAGCACCGCCGCCAAGACGAGCGCCTCCAGCACGGCCACGGGGAGCGGAAGCGCCACGATCCAGTCCGTCTCGCTCTTCGGCGGGGAGATCACCGCCGACGCAGTTTTCATCCGCGCGACCGCCCGCGCGTCGGGGAGAGGCGCCGCAGGGTCGCTCGATGCGTCCTCGGTCTCCAACCTCGTCGCCATGGGCTCGCCCGTGCAGACATCGGCCAACACGCGCGTCGCGCTCGGCGACTGGGGCTACATGGTCGTGCTCGAGAAGGCCGTCGTCCGCCAGAACCAGTCTCGGCTTGGCTTCCGCGGCTTCGCCACCGGACTCCACGTCGTCCTTACGGCCGCCCATGGCGGTCTGCCTGCCGGCACGGAGATCATGGTCGGCTACGCCGAAGCGGCCGCGAGCGCCCGCAAGGCCGCTCCTCCG
>DAITAN010000128.1:0-6710 GCA_036824235.1 Gaiellaceae bacterium
GCCCTCGGCGATCTCGCGCGCGACCTTGCGGCAGATGGCGGCCAGCTCGCGGTCGAGGTTGCGGACGCCCGCCTCGCGCGTGTACTCGCGCACGATGTTGCGGAGCGCGTTCTCCGAGATGGTGACCTGCTTCAGGTCGAGACCGTGGGCCTCGAGCTGTTTCGGGACGAGGTACTTGCGCGCGATCCCGACCTTCTCGTCCTCCGTGTAGCCGGCCACCGGGATGATCTCCATGCGGTCGCGAAGCGGCCCCGGGACCGGCTCCAGCTGGTTGGCGGTGCAGATGAAGAGCACCTGCGAGAGGTCGAACGGGAGATCGAGGTAGTGGTCGCGGAAGCTCGAGTTCTGCGCGGGGTCGAGCACCTCGAGCATGGCGCTCGAGGGGTCGCCGCGCCAGTCGGCGCCCATCTTGTCGATCTCGTCGATCATGAAGACCGGGTTCTTCGTCTCCGCGTCGCGAAGGGCCCTGATGATCGTCCCGGGCATCGCGCCCACGTAGGTGCGGCGGTGGCCGCGGATCTCGGACTCGTCGCGCACCCCGCCCACCGAGACGCGCACGAACTTCCGTCCCAGCGCCCGCGCGATGGACTGTCCCAGCGAGGTCTTACCGACGCCGGGCGGGCCGACGAAGCAGAGGATGGGCCCTGAGAGCTTGTTCGTCAGCTTCTGCACGGCCAGGTGCTCGAGGATCCGCTCCTTGACCTTCTCGAGGTCGTAGTGGTCCTCGTCGAGGATGGCCCGCGCGGCGGCGAGGTCGAGGTCGTCCTCGGTCGTCTCGGTCCAGGGCACGGAGATGAGCCACTCGAGGTACGTGCGGATGACGCCGTACTCGGCGGCGGCGGGCGGAAGCTTGGCGAGGCGGTCGAGCTCGCGCCGTGCGGCGCGGTCGGGCTCCTCGGGGAGCTTGGCCTCGTCCAGCCGGGAGCGGAGCTCAGTGATCTCGGCCTGCTGCTCGTCGCCTTCTCCGAGCTCGTCCTGGATCGCCTTCAGCTGCTGGCGCAGGAAGTACTCCCGCTGGGACTTGTCCATCTCCTCCTGGACCTGGGACTGGATCTTCGTCCCCAGCTCGACGACCTCGAGCTCGCGCGAGAGCATCGCGGTGAGCTTCCGGAGCCGCTCCTCGACGTCGAGCGCCTCGAGGAGCTCCTGCTTCTGCTCGGTCGACAGGCGGAGCGTGGAGGCGATCAGGTTGGCGAGGCCGCTCGGCGACTCGGCGTTCGCGGCTGCGAGCAGCAGCTCCTCCGGGAGGTACGGCGCCATGGAGATGATGCGGCCGAAGAGCGACTCGACGGTGTGCGCGAGCGCCTCGACCTCCATCTCACGGCCCGGGACGTCCGGCAGCTTTGTGAAGAGGCCGGCGAGGTACGGCTCGGTCTGCTCGACGCTCTCGAGCTTCACCCGCTCGAGGCCTTGCACGAGCACCCTGAGGGTCCCGTCGGGGACGCGCACCATCTTGTGGACGACGGCCGAGGTCCCGACCTCGTAGAGATCCTCGGCGTTCTCGGCCTCCTCCTCGCCCGAGCGCGAGGTGACGAGGGCGATCGTTCGGTTGGCGTCGACGGCCTCGTCGATCAGTCGGACCGAGCGCTCCTGCCCGATCGCGAGCGGAGTCATCGACGAAGGGAAGACGACCGTCTCGCGCAGAGGCAGGATCGGGAGGAGCGAGGTGCCCTCGTCCAGGGTCTCGGGCGTCTGCTCTTCGACCACGCTCATCATCCGTCTCCCTTGTTCACCTTCAGGCGGATCGGCCCGCTTGCCCGCTTGCGCAGAGGCAGCACGATCGTCAGCAGCCCGTGCTCGTAGCTCGCCTCGGCCGCCGTCGTGTCGATCCCGTCGCCGAGTGTGAGCCGGCGCTGGAAGGAGCCGTAGTCGATCTCGATGTGCTCGTAGCGCCGCTCGCCGCCGGAGGGGCGCTGGCGCTGCCCCGAGATGACGAGCGCGCCGTCGACGACCGAGATGTCGACCTTGTCGGGGTCGACCCCGGCGATTTCGACGACGACGTGGACGGCCGGCGGATCCTGGGTCCGGTACACGTCGACACGGGGCCGGAAGCCCGTGCGCTGCGGCGAGAGGCGGTGATACCAGAGGTCGCTGAAGAGCTCCTCCATCTCGCCTCGAAGCCGTTCGATGTCCCTGCGCGGCGGCATGCGACAATCGTAGCCATGCCGCGCATCCTGAAAGTCGCGGGAGCCGGTTTCGGCCTGGCGGCCTACGTCTGGGTGGCCGCCGTGCACTTCGCTCCCGGTGTCCGCGCCCGCAAGGCCGCGCGCCGTTCGTTGCGCCGTCCCTGAATCCGGTCGGCTAGCCTCGGCGCTGTTGTGCCTCGGCCGCAGAACGTGGTGAGCTGATGGAGCGCTGGACCCGGGCGATGATCCGCTATCGGTGGGCCGTCCTGGCGGTCTGGGTGGTCGTCTTCCTCGCCTCGACCGTCGCCACGGCCGGGCTCTCGGCCCTGCTCACGAACCGGTTCACGCTCCCGGGCACCGACACGGCGAGGGCCGAGAGGATCCTCGAGGAGGAGTTCGGCCAGAAGACGACCGGCTCGTTCACCATCGTCGCGCGCGGCGAGCCCGGTTCGGCCGAGCAGCTCGTCGGGCTTGTGCAGGAGGCGGCCGCCAGGGCCTCCGCCGAGCTCCCGACCTCCGAGGTCGCCGCGGTCCAGCCCGTCTCGGACTCTGTCGTCACCGCGCTGATCGTCTCCAACCTGGCGCCGGCGGACGCGAAGGGCCACACCGATGACATGCGCGAGGCGGTCGGAGAGATCCCGGGCGCGGAGGTCTTCGTCTCCGGCCAGGCGGCGATCGAGCACGACCTCGACCCGGTGTTCTCGGAGGATCTCTTCATCGGGGAGGTCCTGATCGCCATCCCGATCGCGCTCCTCATCCTCGTCTTCACCTTCGGGACGCTCGCCTTCCTGGTGCCCTTCATGTTCGCCGCCGCGGCGATCCCGACGACGCTCGGGATCATCTGGATCTTCGCCAACTTCATGGAGCTGACGACGTACCTCCAGAACCTCGTCATGCTCATCGGGTTCGGGATCGCGATCGACTACTCGCTGCTCGTTGTCTACCGCTACCGCGAGGAGTTCCAGAAGGCGGGCTCGAAGGAAGACGCGATCGTGAGGACGATGGAGACCGCCGGCCGGGCGGTGGTCTTCTCGGGGTCCGCGGTGGGGATCGGCCTAGCGCTCATGCTCTTCATGCCGCTGCCCTTCATGCGCGGCTTCGGCATCGGCGGCCTGATCATCCCGCTCGTCTCCGTCGTCTGCGCGCTGACGCTTCTCCCGGTGCTCCTCTACTTCCTCGCGGCGCGGCTCGATCGCGTGCGTTTGATCCCGAGGCGCATCGTCGAGCGCCGCGCCGATCCCGAGTCGAACATGTGGGCGCGCCTCTCGCGGTCGATCATGAAGCGCCCAGCGATCTACGCGGCGGGGACGACCGCCTTCCTCGTCCTGCTGGCGCTGCCGGTCCTCACCCTCGAGGTCGGCCCGGGCTCGAACGAGGGCATCCCGCAGGACCTCGAGGGCATCCGGGGGCTGAACATCGTCTCCGAGGAGCTCGGCGACGGTGCGCTCGCGCCCACCGCGGTCGTCATCGACACGGCACGCCCGGGCGGTCTCGAGGACGAGGAGGTCCAAACCGCGCTGACGCGGCTCGAAGAGGGGCTCGAGGCCGATCCCGAGGTCGCACGCGTGTCGTTCGACCCGGCCAGCCCGCAGAGCGTCGACCCGACGGGGCAGTACCTCCACATCGAGGTCACCGGCCGGAGCGAGTACGGCGTTCCGTCCGCGCTCGACTTCGTCGACAGGCTGCGGGACGAGATCGTCCCGGCCGCCGGCTTCCCGGACAACGTCGACGTCTTCGCGGGCGGCGGCCCGCCGGGCGGCGTCGACTTCCTCGACCTCACCTACGGCGCCTTTCCGTGGCTCGTCCTGGGCGTGCTGCTCCTGACCTACATCCTGCTTCTGCGCGCGTTTAGGTCGCTGCTGATCCCGCTCAAGGCGATCCTCCTCAACCTGCTCTCGATCTGCGCCGCGTACGGTCTGCTCGTCATCTTCTTCAAGTGGGGCGCGGCCGACTGGTTCGGGCTCATCTCCTTCGACCAGATCGAGGGCTGGATCCCGGTCTTCGTCTTCGCCATGGTCTTCGGCCTCTCGATGGACTACGAGGTCTTCCTGGTCAGCCGGATGCGCGAGGAGTGGGACGAGACGCAGGACAACGAGCGGGCGGTCTCGCTCGGGCTCGCCAAGACCGGGCGGATCGTCACGGCGGCCGGGCTGATCATGTTCGCGGCCTTCATGGGCTTCGTGGCCGGCTCGATCGTCGGGCTCCAGCAATTCGGCTTCGGGCTCGCGATGGCGATCCTTATCGACGTGACGATCGTGCGGGCGCTGCTCGTCCCGAGCGCGATGGCGCTCTTCGGCCGCTGGAACTGGTGGCTGCCTGCGGGCGTGGCGAAGGTCTTCTTCGTGAAGCCCTCGCCGCTCCAGCCGAAGGCGCCGGGCCCGCCCGCTCCGACCGCGACCGGCCGCTAGCAGGACGCGCCGAGCGGGATCTCCATGCCGCGCGGCGAAGCCTCGCCATCGACGTAGACGTCGAGCGGCGCACAGGAGGGCTCGGTCGCGAACACGAATCCGGACCAGAACGTGACGGGATCATCGGGGCCGGCGTTGCTGCTGGATGGTCCGCCGGGCCGGCAGGCCGTGAAGGTCACCGCCGGGTGGCCGTCGTCGTACTGGACGTTGCCCTGGGGGAGCGGCCCGTAGCCGAGCGACACGTGACCACGGGCCCCTTCGGGCACGCGCAAGGTGACCGCGTGACCGGCCCTCACGAGCACCGGAAACTTCTGACCGTCGAAGGAGGCGAGCACCTCCGCAGTCGTCAGCCGAGCTCCGCCGACGAGGACGAACGGCCCGACGACCACGTTTGCCGAATCGACGAACGCCCCGCCGAATTCCGCTTCCGAGCGGGTGGCGCAGCTCTCCACAACCGGCCTTGGTCCGGGTGCCGATACGAGCTGGCCGGTCGAGGTCGTGGCCTCGGGCTCCGCTGCGCGTTCGGGCTCCGGATCCGAGTCCGCGTTGCATCCGGCGGCCACGGCCAGGGCGACGACGGCGATCGTGAGCGCACGTGCCATGTCGTCCTGGGTACACCGCTTGCGGGCGACGCGTTCCCGCACGGGCGAAGTAGTCTTTCGCGCCATGGAGCTGGACGTCGTCGAGGGCAACATCGCGCAGCTGGAGGTCGACGCGATCGCCAACGCCGCCAACAACCATCTCTGGATGGGGGCAGGCGTGGCCGGCGCGATCAAGGGCGCCGGCGGCGACGAGATCGAGCGCGAGGCGGTTGCCAAGGGCCCGATCGAGATCGGTGACGCGGTCGCCACGGGCGCCGGGAGCCTGCCCGCGAAGCACGTCATCCACGGCGCCGTCATGGGCCAAGACCTGCGTACCGACGCCGACCTCGTCCGGAACACGACCCGGCGGACGCTGGAGGTCGCCGAGGAGCTGGGGGCTAGCTCGGTTGCGCTTCCGGCCTTCGGGACGGGCGTCGGCGGTTTCCCGCTGGAGGAGTGCGCGGCGATCATGGTCGACGTTGCCCGCGCCCACGAGGCGGGGTCCCTCGAGCGCGTGGTCTTCGCGGTCTACGGCGACGAGGCCGAGGCAGCCTTCCGCGCCGCCCTGGCCGAGTAGCATCAGGCCGGCATGGAGGGTGGAGCGATTCGTGCGCGCGGTCTGATCTGCGCCGGCGGGGAGGCGACCCGCCTCCAGGAGCTGACCCGGATCACCAACAAGCACCTGCTGCCGGTCGGGCGCTGGCCGATGGTCTACTACCCGCTCCAGCTCATGCAGCTGCTTGGGATCCGCGACGTTCTGCTCGTGACGGGGCAGGCCCACGCGGGCGACTTCATTGACCTGCTCGGCGACGGCCGCGTCCGGGAGCGCGACGGTGACGGCCTCCTCTTCGACCTCGATCTGACCTACAAGGTGCAGACCGAGCCCGGCGGGATCGCGCAGGTCGTCGGCATGGCGGAGTCCTTCGCCGCCGGCGAGAGCCTCGTGGTCTGCCTCGGTGACAACATCTTCGAGCACGCCGAGGCCGCCGCCGTCGGCTCGTGGGCTGCGGATCCCGACGGGGCGCTGATTTTCGTCAAGGACGTGCCCGACCCGGAGCGCTTCGGAGTGGTCGTCTACGGCGAGGGCGGGGGCGTGACCGACGTCGTCGAGAAGGCCGGGGTCGTGGACACGCGGTACGACTCGCCCCCGTCGAGCGACGCCGTGGTCGGTCTCTACTGCTACCCACCGGACGTGTTCGAGATCATTCGCGGCCTGGCGCCCTCCTCGCGCGGCGAGCTCGAGATCACCGACGTGAACCGCTCGTACGCCGAGCAGGGCCGCCTGCGCTCGGCGCAGGTGAGCGGCTGGTGGCACGACGCCGGGACGCATGAGGCCCTCGGCCAGATCGGGAACCTCATCGACGACACGGGTGTGAACAAGCCGGCGTGATTCCCGGGATCCAGATCCTTCCGCTGCGCTACTTCCGCGACGAGCGCGGCTGGTTCACCGAGGTGAGGCGCGAGAGCCTCCTGCCGCACCGCACCGTCCAGACGAACGTCTCCTTCTCACGCAAGGGCGTGATCAGGGGCCTTCACTACCACGAGCGCGGCCAGGACGACCTCTTCGCCTGCCTGACCGGCACGGCCCGCGTCAT
>DAITAN010000129.1:0-6689 GCA_036824235.1 Gaiellaceae bacterium
GGCGTCTTCGTCGACGACGTGACCCTGCCCGACGGCTCGTCGACCTCCTTCGAGAGCGGCGACACGGGCGGCTGGGCCGCCACCGGGCCTCCGCCCGGCAGCGCGCCCAACCTGAACAACTGGGTGTTCACTGACGCAGCCGGCTTCCCGGAGGGCGCTTCGATCACGACCGAGGACTCGCTGCTCCTCGGC
The DNA here is from genome assembly GCA_036824235.1 of Gaiellaceae bacterium. Lineage (GTDB taxonomy): Bacteria > Actinomycetota > Thermoleophilia > Gaiellales > Gaiellaceae > JAIBJN01. The sequence goes on from DAITAN010000129.1 coordinate 193, forward strand.
TTCGGGCTCGAGGCCGTCACCGGTGCCGACGCGCGGGCCGAGGTCATGGGCCGTGCGATGGACTACTTCCTGAACAACCCGTAACCGGCGCGTTCAGCGAGTTCCACGAGGGCGGGGCTTCGGCCCCGCCCTCGCCGTTCCGGCCTCAGCCGGAGATGACGGCGAGGGCCTCGTCCCGCTTGCGCTCCATGAGCTGCGGGTCGAGCGCCTCGAGGTTGAGCCGCAGGAGCGGCTCCGTGTTCGACGGGCGCACGTTCATATGCCAGTCGGATGCCGTGACGGAGATGCCGTCGAGGTGCGAGATCTCGCCCTGGCCCGCGAAGTGCTCCTTCACCTTCTGCAGTGCGAGGGCCACGTCGTCGACAACGGTGTTGATCTCGCCGGTGAGGAAGTAGCGCTCGCGGAAGGGCCGAAGGAGCTCGGAGAGCTTCGCGCCAGCCTTCGAGACGAGCTCCAGCACCAGCAGGGCGGGGATCGTCCCCGAGTCGGCCTGGTAGAAGTCCCGGAAGTAGTAGTGGCCGGAGACCTCGCCGGCGAAGACGGCGTCGATCTCGCGCATGCGCTGTTTGATGAAGGCATGACCCACGCGGTTCGGGAGCGCCGTGCCGCCCAGGCGCTCGACCGTGTCTCGTACTGCCCAGCTCGCGCGGACGTCGTAGATGATCGTGCCTCCGGGCTCCTTTTCGAGCATCGACTCGGCGAGGAGCGCGGTCACGAAGTCGCCCGGGACGAACTCGCCGGTGTCGTCGACGAAGAAGCAGCGGTCGGCGTCGCCGTCGAACGCGATGCCGAGGTCGGCGCGCTCCTTCGTCACCTCGGCGACGATGAACCGCCGGTTCTCCTCGAGCAGCGGGTTCGGCTGGTGATCGGGGAACGAGCCGTCGGGCGCGAAGAAATGGCGCACCGCGTCGACCGGGAGCCGCTCGAGGATCGGCGGCAGCATCGATCCCGCCATCCCGTTGGCGCCGTCGATGACGATGCGCAGCGGCTTCACGGAGGCGGGGTCGACGAAGGACATGACCTTGTCGACGAAGCTCGGATAGACGTCACGCGTCTCGACACGTCCCGGCGTCTGACCTCCTGACGTGTCCTGGGGGGACAGGGCGCGCTCGCGGATGTCGAGGAGGCCCGAGTCGCCGCCGACGGGCAGGGCGCCGCGCCGGACGATCTTCGCTCCGGTGTAGTCCTTGGGGTTGTGCGAGGCGGTGATCGTGGCCCCGCCGTCGAGGCCGAGCTCGCCGACGGCGTGGTAGAGCATCTCCGTGCCGACCATCCCGATGTCGACGACATCGGCGCCGGCCTCGCATGCGCCGCGCACGAAGGCCTCGTGCATCGATGGGGAGGAGAGGCGCATGTCGCGGCCGACCGCGATCGACTCGGGCTCGAACTGCTCGACGTACGCCCTGCCGATCGCGTACGCGCCTTCCTCGTCCAGCTCGGACGGGTAGAGCCCCCGCACGTCGTATGCCTTGAAGACCTTGGGGTCTAGGGCCATGCCTCGGCGAGTTTACGCCGGGTCGCCTCGAGGGCTTCGGGCATGACCTTCACGTCGGCGAGGACGGGCATGAAGTTCGTGTCGCCGGCCCAGCGCGGGACGACATGCTGGTGGACGTGGTCGACGACGCCCGCGCCCGCGATGCGGCCCAGGTTCCAGCCGAGGTTGAACCCCTGCGCGCCCATCGAGCTCGTCAGGAGCTCGACGCTCGTCGCCGCCAGGCGGTGGATCTCCAGCGCCTCGTCCTCCTCGAGCTCGCCCAGGGCGCCGACGTGACGGGCAGGCGCGACCATCAGGTGGCCTGAGGCGTACGGGTACTTGTTCAGCACGACGAACGCACGCTCGCCGCGGTGCACGACCAGCCCCTCTTCGGCCCCGAGGCTCTGCGCGCGGCAGAAGACGCAGCCCTCCTGCTCGTCGGCGCTCTGGATGTACTCGAGGCGCCAGGGCGCCCAGAGCTGCTTCACGGCCGCGTCACAGCCAGCGCCGCCAGCGGAACAGGGCGAGAAGCCCGGCACCTAGCCCGAGCAGGATCCCGAGGATGATCCAGAACGCGGTGATGTCGCTCTCTCCCGGCACCTTCACGTTCATCCCGAAGATGCTCGCGACCAGCGTGAGTGGGAGCAGGATGACCGTGACCACGGTGAGCAGCTGGAGGCGGTACTGCTGCTTGTGGGAGATGAATGCCTCGTTCGTCGACTCGAGGCCCTCGATCACCTCCTTGTAGTTGTCGAGCAGGTCCCAGATCCGCTCGGCGGCGTCGACGACGTCGTCGTAGTAGACCTCGAGCTCCTCGGGCAGGAAGCGCTGCGACGAGCGCTCGAGGAGCCGGAGCGTGGCCCGCTCGGGCTTGATGATCTTCCGGTAGGCAATCAGCTCCTGCTTGGCGTTCGAGATGTCGCGGACGACGTCCTCGGAGCGCTCCTCGAAGATGGCCGGCTCGATCGAGTCGAGCTTGGCCCCGATCTTGTCCAGGATCGGGAAGCAGTAGTCGAAGAGGTCGTCGAGGACGTGGTAGAGCAGGTAGCCCGAGCCCTTCGAGAAGAGGTCCTCCCGCAGCTCTTCGTCGTCCTCGCAGCGCCGGAAGAGGTACGTGACGGGAAGGAGCTCGACGTTCGGCAGCGTGATGACGAAGTCCGGGCCGAGGAAGACGTCAAGCTCGGCCGCGTTCAGCCGCCGCACCGTCTTGTCGTAGAACGGGAAGTGGAGGACGACGAAGATGTAGTTCGGGTACTCGTCGATCTTCGGCCGCTGGCGCTTCGAGAGGACGTCCTCGATGTCGAGTTCGTGGAAGCCGAAACGCTCCGCCAGATAGGTGACCTCGAGGGCCCCGGGGCGGTCCGCGTGAACCCAGGTCAGGCCGTCAGCGGCGACCTCGGAGATGCGCGGCTCGGTCCGCTCTTCGACGGCGCCCGCGGAGGGGGCGCGCCCGCGTCGCAGGCGTGGGAGCGTTGGCCGTGCCATAGGTACTCAGAGGGTCGTCCACCTGGTGCATCTCCGGAGTACGTGATTCTACTCGCAAACCCTTGTGCGGGCTCCGCAATCGGGGCATGCCGTACCGGCTCATACGAGGCGTCGGCGCTGCCGATAGGAGACACGAGCCTATGCGCCCCGAAACCCCTGCGAACGAGCTTGCCCGCCTTGAAGCGCTCCGTCGCTACGAGATTCTCGACACCGAGACCGAGCAAGCCTTCGACGACGTGACCGCGCTCGCCGCGCACATCTGCGGGACGCCGATCTCGCTGATCAGCCTGGTGGACTCCGACCGCCAGTGGTTCAAGTCGACCGTCGGCGTGGACGAGCGCGAGTCGGACCGAGATGTCTCCTTCTGCGCGCACGCGATCCTCGAGGACGAGCTCTTCGTCGTTCCGGACGCCACCGCCGACGAGCGCTTTGCCGATAACCCGCTTGTCGTCTCGGATCCTTCGATCCGCTTCTACGCCGGCAAGCAGCTCGTCACCGGAGACGGGCATGCGCTCGGCGCGCTCTGCGTGTTGGACCGGGTTCCTCGCGACCTCACCGACGAGCAGCGGAGCGCCCTCGAGGCTCTCGCTCGCCAGACCGTCGCGCTGCTCGAGCAGCGGCGGGCGCAGGCCATGCTCCAGCAGGAGATGCGGCTCGCCGAGCTCCTGCACGCGACGGCCGCTGCGGCCAACGACGCCGCCAGCACCGACAAGGCCGTCGCAACCTGCCTCGAGCTCGTCTGCACGCGGATGGGCTGGCGCGCCGGCAAGGCGGTCCGCCTGGACGGCGATCACCCCGGGATGGCCCCGCTCTGGTACACGGACGATCCCGACGCTGTGTCCGCCTTTCGGCGGGCGATCGAAGCCGCCGGACGGCCTTCGGCAGTCGAGCTGCTCGCACGCATAGCCGAATCCGGCAAGCACGCGTGGTTCGAGAGCCTCGGGGACGATGCCGCGGAGAGCGCCGGGTTCAGGACGGTAGTGGTCATGCCCGTTCTCATCCGCCGCGAGGTCGTCGCGCTCTTCCGCTTCTTCGCCGACGAGGCTCTGGCGCAGGACGACCGCGTCATCGACGCCATGGGAACGGTCGGCGCCCAGCTCGGGCGCGCCCTCGAACGCGACCGTGCGGAGCGTGCGCTCGCGCACCGCTTCGCCGAGCTGAACGCCGTTCTCGACGCGACGACCGAGGGCATCTGCCTCAGCGACCGGGACGGCCAGGTGCGATACGTCAACACGTCGATGGAGGAGCTCTGGCGCGGGGTCGGGCTCCCGACTCGCGGATCGGTCTGGTCGCGCCTCCTCGAGCTCGCGGCGCACAGTACGGAGCCGAAACCCGTGATGGAGGCGATCCGGACCCTCCAGGGGCAGCCTCTGGAACGCGGGACGGCCGAGTTCGTCTTCGATACCGGCCGCTCGTTCCTCGCCTACAGCGTCCCTGTGCTCGCCGACCATGATCTCCAGGCCGGGCGCCTGTTCGTCTTTCGGGAGACTACGGGAGAACGGGAGGTCGAGCGCTTGAAGGACGAGTTCCTGGCGAGCGTCTCGCACGAGCTGCGCACGCCTCTTACGTCGATCGTGGGCTACGCCGAGGCCCTGATTGCCGGCGACTTCGGCGAGCTTGGCGTCGAGCAGTCCGAGTTCGTCTCGGTTATCGAGCGCAACGCCCACCGGCTGACGCGACTCGTCGACGACTTGCTCCTCACGGCGCGGATCGAGTCGCACACGCTCGAGCTCAATTACTCCGATGTCGACCTGGCTGCGCTCGTTGCCGACTGCGCCCAGGAAGTGGCCCCGTATGCGGAAAGCCGCGGCGTCCGGCTGGTGCTCGACACCGAGCCGCTCACGCTGCGCGCCGACACGCTGCGCCTCACGCAGCTCCTCAACAACCTTGTCTCGAACGGCGTCAAGTTCACGCCCGACGGCGGCACGGTCACCGTCCGCACGAGCAGCGAGAACGGCGCAGGCATCCTCGAGGTCGAGGACACCGGCATGGGAATTCCCGCGGACGAGCAGGACAAGCTCTTCGAGCGCTTCTTCCGCTCGAGCGTCGCGCACAGGCGGTCGATCGAGGGAACCGGACTGGGCCTCGTGATCGCCAAGGCGATCACCGAGCGGCACGGCGGCCGCATCGAGTTCGAGAGCCAGGTGGGCGAGGGGACGACCTTCAGGGTGGAGCTGCCGCTCGAGGCCGAGGTCACCGCCGGCAACGTCGCCGCGTAGACGTCCCGCGCGATCTCGGAGAAATGCGCCTGGTAGGAATCGAACCTACGACCTCGCGCTCCGGAGGCGCGCGCTCTATCCCCTGAGCTACAGGCGCGGAGGGGCTTAGTCTACCGGGGGTGAGGATCAGCCATCGTCGCGCGACGCTGCGGCTCGCGCAGCCGTTCACCATCTCGCGCTCGACGAGCGTCGAGGAGGAAGTGCTCTGGATCGAGCTCGAGCACGAGGGCGTCACGGGCTTCGGCGAGGCCCAGCCGCAAGACCACTACGGCGAGACCATCGAGAGCGCCGAGGCGTTCCTCGACGAGTCGGCCCCGCTGCTCGGAGACGACCCGTTCGCGCTCGAGGTGATCGGCGCTCGCCTGGCCGAGATTCCCGGCGAGCACGCCGCGAAGGCGGGGCTCGACGGGGCGCTGCACGACCTCTGCGGGAAGCTCGTCGGCCAGTCCGTCTGGCGCCTGCTCGGCCTCGAGCGCGGCGGGCCGCCGACCTCGTGGACGATCTGGCTCGGCGACCCCGACGACATGGCCCGCCGCGCGGAAGCCGTCGATCGCGACTTCCGGCGCTTGAAGCTGAAGCTCGGCGGCCGCGACGGGCTCGATATTGAGCGCGTGCGGGCCGTCCGGAGCGTCACCGACGTCCCGCTCCAGGTCGACGTGAACGAGTACTGGGAGCTCGACGAGGCTCTCGCGGCCGTGCGCGAGCTCGCAGAGCTCGGCGTCCAGTACGTGGAGCAGCCGCTGAAAGCCGGCGATCCGGGCGGGCCGAAGCTGAAGCGGGAGTCGCCGCTTCCCATCTACGTGGACGAGGACGTCCACATGCTCCCGACCGTCGCCGAGTGCGCCGAGCGGGCGCACGGGGTCAACATCAAGCTCGCCAAGAGCGGCGGCATCCGCGAGGCGGTCCGCATGGCGCACGCCGCTCGGGCGCTGGGGCTGGGCGTCATGCTCGGCTGCATGATCGAGTCCGGCCTGGGGATCAGCGCAGCCGCCCAGATCGGCAGCCTCTGTGACCACCTCGACCTCGACGGCAACCTGCTTCTGGCCGAGGATCCCTGGCCGGGCGTCGCGTTCGTCGACGGAGTCCAGGTGCCCTCCGACGAGCCGGGACTGGGAGTCCATGAAGCGCTATCTCGCGCTCGCTGAGGGCTACTCCGGCGACGACCATTACGGGAAGACGACCTACGGCGTCATCCGATACGGGTCCGAGCCCGTCGTCGCCGTGGTCGACTCGGAGCGCGCCGGTGAGACCGTCGAGGGCGTCCCCGTCGTCGCGACGGTGGCGGACGCGCTTCCGTACGAGCCCACGACCGCGATCGT
>DAITAN010000130.1:0-6674 GCA_036824235.1 Gaiellaceae bacterium
TGGGCCGCTCGAGGCTCGAGTCGGCGGCGAGGCGCTCCCGCTCGGCGGCGCGAGGCAGCGCTCGCTGCTCGCCCTTCTGCTTCTGCACGCCAACGAGTCGGTCTCGCGCGAGCGGTTGATCGAGGGGGTGTGGGGCGCCGAGCGACCGAGCACGATCGCCGCCGCCCTGAACGTCCACCTGTCGAAGATCCGCAAGCTCCTCGCCGCCGCCGGCACTGACGCGATCCTCGAGACCGAGCTGCACGGCTACGTCCTCAGAATCGACCCGGAGCGGCTCGATCTGCACCGCTTCGAACGACTCGCCCGCAAGGGACGGCAGGCACTGGTTGCCGGACGCCCTGAGGAAGCCGCCGCAACGCTCGAGCGGGCACTCGGTCTCTGGCGCGGCCCGCCGCTCGGGGAGCTCGAGCTCGACGCGTCGGTGGGCACAGCGCTCCGACGTCTGTGTGAGCTGCGCCTGGCCGCACTGGAGGACCGCTTCGAGGCGGAGCTCCTGGTGGGCCGGCACACCGAGCTGGCCGCAGAGCTCGAGGAGTTCGTGCGCGAGCATCCCCTGCGCGAGCGCGCCAGGGCCGACCTGATGATCGCGCTCTATCGCGGCGGCCGTCAGTCGGAGGCACTCCAGACCTATCGCGACGCGCGAATGCTCCTTGCGGAAGAGCTGGGGCTCGACCCGGGTCCAGAGCTCCAGCGCCTCGAGAAGGCGATCCTCGTCCAGGACCCGTCGCTGATCCCGTCGGAGCCACGCCGGCCGAAACGCACGGGTCGTGCCCGGCGGCTCGCAGTCGTTGTTGCCCTCGCCATCACAGCGGGATCAGTGCTGGCCCTCGGCCGCGGCGGCCCCGACACCCGGGCAACCGAGCCACTCGCGGCGGTTGTCCTCGCCCACGCGAGCGATGTGGCCGTCATCCAACCCGACACGAACAAGGTCGTCGCCCGCGTGCCCGTCGGGTCCAGCCCCGCTCTGATCCGGGAGAGCGACGGCTCCGTCTGGGTGGCGGACCGGCTCGACATGACCGTGACCGAGATCGACCTCGAGAGCCGCCGCGTGCTCCGCACCCTCGGCCTCGGCTTCCGGCCCGACCACCTGGCCGCGCTCAACGACACCGTCTGGGCGTTCGACAAAGAGGATCGGGTGCTCGCGAGGCTCGGCGAAGAGCAGACGTGGGACCGTTTCGAACACCCCGACTTCACCGAGGTCGAGGGGATCGCGCTGGACGACCACGCGGTCTGGCTCGCCGGGGGAAGGCGGCTGATCCGCGTCGACCCCGACTCGGGCGAAGTCATGAGCAACGTGTCCGTGCCGGACCACGTCGACGGCCTCGCAACCGCCGGCGGCGACGTGTGGGCCGTCAGCAGGTCCTCGGCAGCCGTTCTTCGCATCGACCCTCGCACGTCCGAGGTCAGAGACCGCATCCCCATGGCCGACGATCTCGGCTCGGGCCCTCAGGCACTCTCGATCTCTGCGGACACCGACTTCATCTGGGTGCTGAACGGCGACACGGCCACGGTCGTCAAGATCGATCCCACGCGCCACGATGTCGTGGAGACCTACAGGCTGGGCGTGGGTCGCGGATCGCTCGCGCTCGCCGCAGGCGAGGGGGCCGCGTGGGTCAGCAACGCCTTCGACGGAACGGTCACGCGAATCGACGGGAGAACGAACGAGGTCGCCTCGATCGCCGTCAGCGCCTACTCGAGCCCCAAGGACGTCACCGTCGCGGGCGGACTCGTGTGGGTAAGCATCGCCGACGACCGCGCGCCCCACTAGGCAAAGCGCCCTCCGATGATCCGGATGACGAGCTCCTTCGAAGATGTGTCCGCAGATCGTGCAGTGATTCAGCCGCGACTCCCCTCCCCGATCATTTCCGACGCTTGAGCGACCGGCACGCAGCCGCCGACGGCCGGGAGACTGTCGAGCGCGTCGAGCTGCGCCGGCAGCTCGTCCCCGCCACCCGAGAAGGCGCAGCCGACCTCGGACGGTGGTACTGGGAGGAGCTCGAGCGCTCCATGCACGGGCTCGTTCGCGCCCGCGCCGACGGAACGGGCATTCGGATCATGCTCGCGCGCTCGCTCACCTTGCTGCGCTTCGCCGAGCCCGAGATCCGTGTCGACGGTACGGACATCGAATGCCGATATCCGATCCTCGGCGGCTTTCTCGCCTCGCGTCCGGATGGCTCGCTCACGATCGCACAGCGTGGCGGCGCCGCACCGCAGCTCGAGGTGACAGTGTCCGGCTATCACCCCCGTCTGGCCGGCAGGGGCTCGAGGTTTCATCGAGGGCTTCTCTACACCGCGCTCCAGGCGCCGCTTCATCGCTCGGTGAGCCGCCGCTTTCTCACCCGAACAGCTTCGAGGTCTCGATGAAGATCGCGGTGTTCGGCGCGTCCGGCGTGATCGGATCGGCACTCCTACCGGCGCTGGCAGAAGCGCACGAGGTGGTCGCGCTCTCGCGCCGACAGCACGAGAGCGTCGGCGACGTGCCATGGCTCGTCGCTGACGCGACTGACGAGACGACGCTCGACGTCCTGGAGGGAATGGACATCGCCGTCTACCTCGTACATTCGCTCGGCTCCGCGAGCTTCGAGTCCGTCGATAGGGCTGCCGCAGAGAACGTCGCCCGAGCCGCGGGTCGCGCCGGGCTCCGGCAGATCGTGTTTCTCGGCGGGCTCGGTGACGACGGTCCGGAGCTCTCACGGCACCTGCGCAGCCGGCAAGACACGGCGAAAGCGCTCGCTTCGGGCCCCGTCCCCGTGACGAGCCTGCGCGCCGCGATGGTGGTGGGCGCCGGCAGCGCCGCCTTCGAGACCATCCGCGCGCTCGTCGACCGGTTGCCCGTGATGATCTGCCCGCGGTGGGTCGCTGTGCCCACGCAGCCGATCGCGCTTCGGGACGTCGTCGGCTACCTGGCCGGCGTGTGCGGGCTCGAAGCTGCGTACGGCCGGGCCTTCGACGTCGGCGGCCCCGAGGTGATGACCTACCGCGACATGATCGAGCGCATCGCGAGCATCCAGGGGAAGCGGCGATACGTGATCGAGGTTCCGGTCCTCACGCCGCGACTGTCGTCCTGGTGGCTTCATCTCGTGACACCGGTGAACGCAACCGTCGCTCGACCGTTGATCGAGGGCCTGCGAAATGCCACGGTCGCTCAAACCGACGCGATCCGCGGGCTCGTATCGACGGAGCTGACGCCGTTCGACGAGGCCGTTCGAGAAGCCTTGAGCTCCCCGCAGCCACCGGCGGGGAACGGGTAGCCCTCTAGCTCGTCAGAAGGACGCGCGCGGGGCTGCGCCGGCGCGCCACAGCCCCGATCTTCTGAGCGACTCGCGCCGCTAGTACCACTTTCCCTTCGCGAAGCCGCCAAAGGCAACGAGCCCGACGACGGCGACGATGACGCCGATCAGGACGCTCCAGGCCAAGGCGATGACGATCCCTGCAATGACGAGGATCCCGCCAAGTCCGATACCGATGCCGCCGCCTGCATTCCGGCGTTCAGTTTCATGCGTAGCCATCAAGTCTCCTTTTCGAAGGTGAGCACCACGGTTCCCGTTCAACCGCGGCGCTAACCGTCTCGGCCCGGCAGTGCTGGTGTACCGATGCGGCGGGCCGGGGAGATCCACGGCATCGACGCTTCGGATGCAAGCCGCTCCCTCTGGTTGGCAACAGCCGAGGTTGATGAGTTCCCCGCCCTGGAAGGCGACATCGAGGTCGATGTCGCCGTCGTCGGAGGCGGGATCACCGGCGTCACCGTCGCCCACGTGCTCAAGCGGGAAGGCAAGAGCGTGGCGCTGCTCGAGATGCGTCGAGTGGGTGTGGGAACGACCGGAAACACCACGGCGAAACTGACCGTCGGCCACGGCCTCGTGTACGCGAAGCTCTCCTCCTCGCACGGCCCCGACGCAGCCCGTCTCTACGCGGAATCGAACCGCGAAGCGATCTCCCAGATGCACACGCTCGCCGCCGAGCTGGGAATCGACTGCGACTGGGAGCCGGCCAGCAACTACGTCTATACGGAGTCCTCGGGGAGGCTCGACAAGCTCGAGGAAGAGCTGGAAGCCATGAGGCGTGCGGGCATCCTCGCGGCGATGACACGCGAGACCGATCTTCCGTTTCCCGTTGCGGGCGCCATCCGCGTCGACGAGCAGGCCCAGTTTCACCCGCTGAAGTACCTCGCAGAACTGGTTGCCCGAATTCCGGGAGACGGAAGCCACGTCTTCGAGCAGACGCGGGCGACCGGCGTGAAAAGCGGAGAAACGCCGGCTGTCGAGACGAGCTCCGGACGCGTGCTCGCGAAGCATGTCGTGGTCGCGACCCAGCTGCCGTTCCTCGATCGTGGGCTCTTCTTCGCGAAGGCGCATCCGCAGAAGTCGTACGCCGTCTCCGCGGAGGTGGAGGAGAGGCGGACGCCGCGAGGCATGTACATCAGCATCGACGAGCCGACACGCTCGATTCGATCAGCGTTGTCGAGCGACGGGAACCGCCATCTGATCGTCGGCGGAGAGAGCCGACGACTGGGTGACGAGCAGAACGACAAAGATGCCTACCGGGCACTCGAAGAGTTCATGCGCGCAGAGTTCGAGGTCGCATCCGAGCTGCACTGGTCGGCGCACGACTACATCCCCGCTGACGCCCTCCCGTACATCGGACGCCTGCGACGGGGGGACGAGCGCCTCCATGTCGCCACGGGCTTCGCCAAGTGGGGCCTGACGAAGGCAACGATCGCCGCGCGAATCATCACCGATGCCATCGTGGGCCGATCGAACCCGTGGGCCGCGCTCTACGACACACGGCGATGGACGCCGCGCGCCTCCGCAAAGTCACTCGCCGCGGAGAACGGACGCGTGGCGCAGCGCTTCGTCGCCGATCGAATCCGCCCTCGTTCCGCCAGGGAGCAGCTCGCGCCCGGCGAGGGCGCCGTCATCAGGGACGGCCTTCGCCATCAGGCTGTCTACCGCGACGAGTCCGGCAACACGCACGTCCTCTCGGCCCGCTGCCCGCACCTTGGCTGCCTCGTCGCCTGGAGCGAGGCGGACAAGACGTGGGAGTGCCCGTGCCATGGGTCGCGGTTCGCCGCCGAGGGCGGGCTTCTCCAGGGTCCCGCCACAACGGGCCTCGCACGTCAAGAGTCCGCTGAGCCGGCGGCCGGCTCCTAGGCGCGGGCTGCACACGGGCGTTTCCGTGTCGCCACGGCGGGATACCACCATCTTGTGGCTTCTGCGCTCCACATCTACCTGCAGGACCATCTCGCGGGAGCAACGTTCGGCTTCGAGCTCGTCCAGCGTTGTCAACGGAACAACGAGGGCTCGGAGCTCGCCGAGCCGTTGGCGAAGCTGACCGCCGAGATCGCGGAAGACCGTCGGACGCTGCAGGCGATCATGCGCGACGTCGGTGTCGAGGCCTCCCGCACGAAGGTGGCTGCCGGGTGGACGCTGGAGAAGGTTCGACGGCTGAAGCCGAACGGGAGGATCTTCGAGTACACGCCGCTCGCCCGTGTCGTGGAGCTCGAGAGCCTGGCGATCGGCATCTCGGGCAAGAAGGCGATGTGGCGGGCCCTCGAAAACGTCTCCTCACAGGATCAGCGCCTCGCGCGCCACGATTTCCCCGCGCTCGCGGAGCGCGCTGACGACCAGCTCGCGCGAGTCGAAGTCCTACGGCTCGTCGCCGCCCGCACCGCCTTCGTGGAGGTGCGCTCAGCCGAGCCCAGAGTTCAGGCCTCCGTCTAGGCCGACCCTGTGACCGAGCCCGAGTGTTAGGGCTCGAGGACGACCTTGATCGCTCCGTCTTCTTCTGGGACTAGGTCTTCGCTACCCGCGACGGGAAGATTCTTCAGGTGACGACGAGAGCACCCTGCCGTCGATCGCGGTGGCCGCGGCGCCGATTCCTTCTCGATCGTCGTGAAGCGCAAGCTCAACGTCTCGCTCGTCGCTGAGGGACGCCTCCGTAGTCGTCGACAGTAGGTCGAGCTCGAGGTCGATGATCCCGACTCGCTCAGGAAGCGCGATCGACCTGAGATCCGTGAGAGTCGCCTTCAATCGACGTGCCACCTGCGGCGAACCTGCCCCCGCTAGGCGGATCTCGTCGAAGGCGAGATGGACGTATGCCTCCCAGCTCATGTTCCGCACGGTGAGTCTGACCCGTCCCGCCTCGTCGAGATGCCGACCGTCGGGAAACGGCCTGCGGGCGAGCTGCCTCAGGATGTCGTGCAGCCGGTCGATCGCTTGCACAGCGGTGGTGGGGTCTTGAAAGGGCGAGTCGGCGAGCGAGCGTTCCGCGATGTCGACGAGGAGTCGGACGCCGTAGGCGACGTCCTCATCGAGCGTCGGCTCCAGGCTGAGGATCAGCGCTCCGTGCAATCGATCCTCGTCCACAACACTGGACTCCCCGTGTACGCGGAAGAGCGGGCCGCCCGCGGGAACGAACTCGCCGAGGGCAGGGACAAGCTCCAGCAGACAGTCCGCACGCCGCCCTTCCTCGACGAGCTGCTCGTAGCCGATCCCCGTGACCACGCCCGACTCCCTCGCTCTCACGACGGGAAGAGAGCCCTGCTGATGGTCGATATCCGGCCCCTTGTCCGGATACCTCTTGTCGAGAAGCGTGCGCGTTTCGTCGCCGACAAGCTCGATGAGCGCCGAGACGCGCAGTGCCTGTCCGATGTGGTGCACATACACGACGAGAAC
>DAITAN010000131.1:0-6653 GCA_036824235.1 Gaiellaceae bacterium
AGACGCCGGGGAAACGGCGCCAGTACGTGTCGAGGTACCGGTCGGGGTCGCGCCAGAAGCCGCGCGTCATCCCGGGAAACGGTCGCCTGCAGACGAGCTCGCCCACCTCGCCGGTGTCGACGAGCGAGCGGCCTTCGGGGTCGACGACGTCCATCGACATCCCCATCGCGGGCCCGCCCAGCGAGCACTCCTTGATCGGAATCGCCGGGGTGGGCGAGAGGAAGCACGCGCCGATCTCGGTCCCGCCCGAGCAGTTGATGATCGGGCAGCGCTCGCCTCCGACCTTCTCGAAGAGCCAGCGGTACGGGTCGGGGTTCCACGGCTCGCCCGTGGTGACCATTACCCGCAGGGAGGAGAGGTCGGCGGTCGGCTCGCCGTGCGGGATCAGCGCCCTCACGAGCGTCGGGGAGAGGCCGAGGATGGAGACGCGCTCGGACTCGACGAGGCTCCAGAGCCGGTCGGCGGGCCTGTCGGGCGCCCCCTCGGCGAAGACGATCGTGCAGCCGAGCGCGCCTGCGCCCACGACCGTCCACGGCCCCATGATCCAGCCCATGTCCGTGGCGAAGTGGAGGACGTCGTCGGGGTGGGCGTCCGCCTGGTAGGCCACCTCGCGCGCAATGGAGACGAGGAATCCGCCCTGGACGTGCACGACGCCTTTCGGCTTGCCGGTCGTGCCCGACGTGTAGGTCAGGAGATAGGGGTGCTCCGAGTCGACCTCGAGCGGCGGCAGCTCGCCAGGGCTGTCGTCAACGATCGCGCCCCAGCCCGCGTCGCGCTCCCAGGTGACGACGTGCTCGACCGACGCCGCCTGCCTGACCGCCTCCTCGACGGTCTCGCGCATCGGGAGCCGGTGCCCGCGGCGCAGCGAGTAGTCGGCGGTGATCACGACCTTCGCCTCCGAGTCCTGCAGCCGCTGGAGCACCGCCGGCGCGGCGAAGCCCGAGAAGAGCGGCATCTGGATCGCTCCGATGTGCGCGCACGCGTGCGAGGCGACCGCGACTTCGGGGCACATGGGGAGGTAGATGGCGACCCGGTCGCCAGGCTCGACGCCGAGCCGCACGAGGCCTTCGGCGAGCCGCGTCACGTCGCGTGAGAGCTCTGCGAACGTCAGCTCGCGCCGCGACCCGTCCTCGCCGGCGAACACCGCGCCGACCTTGTCGGGGGCCCGCTCGGCCCAGCGGTGGACGCAGTTGCGGGCGATCGAGACGGTGCTGCCCGGGAACCACGTCGTCCACTCGGGCCCGCGCGAGTCGTCGTAGACCTTGTCCCAGGGGGTCGAGAACTCGAGGCCGGTGTCCTCGATCAGCGCGGGCCAGAACCACTCCGGCTCGTCCTGCGAGCGCCGGACGAGCTCCCAGTAGTCCTCGATCCCATGCCGTCGCATCAGCCGGACGACGTTCGCGTGCGCGAGCGTCTTCTCGTCCGGTGTCCACACGACCTCGGCCACGCGCCGCCAAGTCTACGGAGCGAGGCCCGGCCGGACGGTTCGTGCTTGACAGTGAGTGAACGCTCACCCATAATGAGCGAGCACTCACTCATGGTGGAAACAGTCGAGATCAAGCCCACATTGCGTCGCCGGATCATCGAGGCGGCCGACACGCTCATCCGGGAGCAGGGCATCGCCGGTGCGACCACGCGGGAGATCGCCCGCGCGGCCGGATGCGCGGAGGGCTCGATCTACGTCCACTTCCAGGACAAGATCGACCTCGTCATCGCGGTCATCGTCGAGCGCGAGCCGTACTTCGCGGAGTTGCTGGAGCTGCCCTCGAGGGCCGGCGAGGACACGGTCGAGGCCAATCTCGTGCCCTGGGTCGAGGAGCTGCTCATGCTCCTGGTCGACAACCAGCCGATCTTCTACGCGCTCATGGGCGACCGGAGCGTCTTCGCGCGCTTCAAGGAGCGCCTGCGCGAGCGCGAGACCGGCCCCGTCGCCATTTTCAGGAGCGCCGCCGCGTACATCGACGCCGAGCGGGAGCTCGGCCGCATCGACGGGCGCACGCATCCCGACGTCGTCGCCTCGATCCTCATCGGCGCCTGCCGCGACCAGGTGCTCACGCACGCGTTGGCCGGCAAGGAGCCGATCGACCCCGCGGTGTTCGCGCGCGAGCTCGTCCACACCATCGTCTTCGGCCTCTCGCCCCTTGGGGAGCGCGGCCACTCGACCCCGATCGTCAAGGAGGAACCGTCGTGAAGGCACGCATCTTCGCCGAGGAGAGCCGGAAGTGGTGGACGCTGGGTGCGGTCGCCTTCGCGCTCTTCATGATCATGCTCGACAACACCGTCGTGAACGTCGCGCTCCCGTCGATCCAGAGCGACCTGGGGATCGGCCTCTCGCAGCTCGAGTGGACGGTGAACGCCTATGCCCTCACCTTCGCCGTGCTCATGCTCTCGGGCGGCAAGATGGCCGACTTCTTCGGGCGACGCCGCGTCTTCCTCATCGGCCTCGCGATCTTCACGCTCTCCTCGCTCGCCTGCGGGTTCGCGACGTCTGGCGAGATGCTGATCGGCGCGCGGACGGTACAGGGCGTCGGTGCCGCGCTGATGCTGCCCGCCACGCTCTCGATTATCTCGGCCACGTTCCCGCCCCATCAGCGGGGCATGGCGATCGGGATCTGGGCCGGCGTCTCGGCGATGGCCCTCGCCATCGGGCCGCTGATCGGTGGGATCGTGACGGAGCACATCCACTGGAGTTGGATCTTCTTCCTCAACGTCCCGATCGGCGTGCTCGGCCTGATCGTCGGGCGGCTCGTCATCGGAGAGTCGCGCGACACCTCGACCGAGCAGCGACTCGACATCCCGGGCCTCGTCGCGTCCGGGGTCGGGCTCTTCGCGCTCACGTTCGCGCTGATCGAGGCGAACACCTACGGCTGGACGGACCCCCTCATCATCGGGCTCTTCGTGCTCTCCGCGTCCTCGCTGGCGGCCTTCGTCCTGCTCGAGCGGCACCAGCGCTCGCCGCTCCTCGACCTGTCGCTCTTCAAGAGCTCGACGTTCGCCGGAGCGAACGTCGTCGCGCTGCTCGTGACGCTCGCCATGTTCGGCGTCTTCTTCTTCATGTCCATCTACATGCAGAACATTCTCGGCTACTCCGCGACGAAGACCGGCGCGGCGTTTCTCCCGATGACGCTCCTGATCATCCTGATCGCGCCGATCGCCGGGAAGTCCTCAGACCGCATCGGCTCGCGCGCCCTCATGACGACCGGGATGGTCTTCCTGTCCGTCTCGCTCGCGATCTTCTCGCGCCTGGGGCTGGACTCGGGCTTCTGGGACATCTTCCCGGGCTTGATCGTGGGCGGATTCGGCATGGGTCTCGTGATGACGCCGATGACCGCAGCTGCCCTCGGCTCCGTCCCGGTCGAGAAGTCGGGAGTCGGCTCGGGCGTGTTGAACACGTTCCGGCAGGTCGGCGGCGCGCTCGGGATCGCCGTCATGGGCGCGATCGTGGCCTCGTACGTCGACCTCAGCAGCGGCCGGCCGGATCCCTCGTCCTTCATCGACGGCTTCCAGGCGGCGCTCAGGGTCAGCGCGGTGTTCGCCCTGATCGGCGCCGTGGTCGCCGTCACCACGATCCGCAAGCACCGTCACATGGAGGCGGCCGAGCTCGTCGAGGCGGCTGCCTAGCGGCCTCGCTTGCAAGGGGCGCGTAGGGCGCTTGCCCGAACGCGCTTCGACTGCCGGCCGCGGTAGGAGTTAAGTAAGCGAACGGTATGACCGCTTCACCGGCGGTCAAGGCTACGCCTTCGAGGGATCGTCTAGATCGGCGCTGCTGCCGAAGCTTGAAACATGTTCGGCTCCAAGAAAGGCGACAACCCGGAGACTTCGGCTCTGCGGCCCAGCCGAGCCTCCGGGTTGGTGTCGCCGGGAATGGCGCGCCTCCCGCACCCCTCTTGCCTGGCGTCTGGCAGGAATGCGGAACGGATCTGACTATAGCCCAGGTCGGACACAAGTCAAGTAGGGTTGTGAAGTAGTTTTTCGTTCGTATAGTTCACCGTAGGTTGACCATGCACGACACCGCCGCACTCACCCGCACAAACGCACCGTCCCGTCCCACTCTCGGTGGTCGCGTTCGGCAGCTCCGTATCGCTCGGGGCCTGACGCAGACGGACCTTGCGGGCGACCGGTTCTCCAAGGAATACGTCAGCCAGATCGAGCGCGGGAAGACGCGTCCGACGGCCGAGACGATCGATTGGCTTGCCGCGCAGCTCGGCGTCGACTCGAGCTTCCTCGAGACCGGCGTCTCCTCGAGCGAGCGCGAGCGCGTCGAGAGCGTGATCGCCCGCGCCGAGGCCGCCATCGAGGCGAGCCAGTACGAAGAGGCCGTCTCCGAGCTCATGCCGCTCGCCTCGGCGCTCGACGCGGTGGCAGCTCCCGAGCTCGCCCTGCGCGCCTTCCTCGCCGAAGCGTGGTCGCGCATGTACCTGGGCGAGGTCCGCAAGGCGACCGCGGTCCTCGACCGCGCCCGCGAGATTGCGGAGGGGCCGACCTTCACGGACATCGACCGCGCACAGGTGCTCTACCACCTCGGCTGCTGCCGCATCAAGCTGAACTCATACGCCACGGCCCTGGCCCTGTACACGCAGGCCCTCGCGCTCGTGGAGCGCTCGCCCGTCCCTGCCGACCGCCTCCGCTCGCACATCCTCGAGTGGCGCTCGCGCTGTTACCGCCAGGCGCGCGATTTCCAGGCCGCGAAGGAGGACGTGGAGCGCGCGCTCGAGCTTGCGGAGGGGCTGAACGACCGTCACACGATGGCCCACGTTTACTTCCAGTACTCGCTCATCGCCGAGCGCACCGGCAACTGGGTCCAGGCCCGTACGTACGCCGAGAAGGCGAGGGGGATCTACGAGGAGGTCCGCGACGAGGCCAACGTCGGGAAGCTCCTGAACGAGGTGGGTGCCCTCAACCACCAGCTCGGACGCTCCGACGAGGCGATCGGATATCTGAAGCAGTCCTTCAAGGTCCTCCTCGACCTGGGCGACGACACGAATGCCGCCCGAGTCATCAACTCTCTCGCCCGTGTGCACCTTGCCACCGGCGAGATCGAGCTGGCCGAGTCGCAGGCGCGCGAGGCCCTCGCGATGCTCGGTGACCGGGAGGATCACCTCGACGAGATCGGCAACGCGCAGCTGGTGCTCGGGAACTCGCTCCTCGAGCAGGGACGCTACGACGAGGCCGCAGGGTTCTTCGCGGCCGCCGAATCGAGTTTCGACAAGCAGTCCGCCGTTAGCCAACGCGCCGCCGCCTGGATGGCTCAGGGCGACCTTGCGGGGCGGCAAGGCGACGACCGGCAGGCCGCGCGCCTGTACCGCCGCGCCGCGGAAACGCTCCAGGACTTCCACTTCTAGGAGGAGGTGAAGACTGTGAAGGTGAAGGCTCTCCTGACGCTGACCACGCTGGTCGCGTTCCTCGCACCGCTGGCCGGTTTCGGCCATTTCGGCGGCCGCTAGCACGCCGGCACTGCCCGGTATCCAGGGAAGGGACCCCAGACGCGCGGGTGTAGACCGGCGCGCATTGCCCCTTTGCGGTTCTAGCGGCCCGCGTCCCCTGCTTCGGCCGACTTTCTTCGACGGCCGGGAAGGATGCATCGAGCCCTTGTCGAACTCTCCGGCGCACGACCCGAGATTCCCTTCGACATGCAAGAGCGTCCTTCCCTCCGTCCTCTGGCTCCGCTCCTCGGCGTTCTCGCGGCGATGTGGCTCGCCGCGCTGGGCCTGATCGCCCAGCAGCTCGTCTAGCAGCGCGCCCCCGCACTATCGCTTCACTTTGTGAAGTGGTAGATTCGTGCGCGACCATCATCGTGGGAGGTTGTGCATGACGGAGAACGGATACGCGAACGCCGTCCTCGTGACGACGGACTGGCTCGCCGAGCACCTTGGCGACGCCGATCTCGTTGTCGCCGAGGTCGACGAGAACACCGACCTGTACGAGGAAGGCCACATCTCAGGCGCCGTGAAGCTCCACTGGCGTGAAGACCTCCAGGATCCGGTCGAGCGCGACATCGTCGACAAGGAGACCTTCGAGCGCGTCCTGGGCGAGCGCGGGATCGGCAACGAGACCTCGGTCATCCTCTACGGCGACAAGAACAACTGGTTCGCGGCCTACGCGTACTGGTACCTGAAGGTGTACGGGCACGGCGACGTCCGCATCCTCGACGGCGGCCGCCAGAAGTGGATCGACGAGGGTCGCGAACTGACGACCGATGTCCCGTCGCCTACGTCGCAGTCCTACACGGCGCAGGAGCGGGACGAATCCATTCGCGCCTACCGCGACCAGGTTCGCGAAGGGCTCGAGCGGGACAGCTCCTCGCTCGTCGACGTCCGCTCCCCGGGCGAGTACGCCGGCGACCTGATCGCGCCTCCCGGCTACGAGCAGGAGGGCGCCCAGCGCGCGGGCCACATTCCGACGGCGGTCTCGATCCCCTGGGCGAGCGCGGTGCGCGACGACGGCACCTTCAAGTCGGCCGACGAGCTCAAGGAGCTCTACGGCGGCAAGGGCGTCTCGGCTGAGAAGCCCGTGACTGCGTACTGCCGAATCGGCGAGCGCAGTGCCCACACGTGGTTCGTCCTTCGCGAGCTGCTCGGCTACGAGGACGTCCGCAACTACGACGGCTCGTGGACCGAGTGGGGCAACCTCGTCGACGTGCCGATCGAGAAGGG
>DAITAN010000132.1:0-6622 GCA_036824235.1 Gaiellaceae bacterium
GGACGACGGCGGCGACCGGCACGGCAAGAAGAACCGCCGGCACGACCGCGACTGACCGCCCGCCCGCTGGGGCTCCTTGACCCGCCACTAAGCTGAGCGCGTGGCGGCCGAGCGAAGTCAGATCGTCCATCGCACGCGACCCGCCTCGGGCGAGCCCGCGGGCGCACTCGTCCTCAGTCACGGCCGGGGCGCCGACGAGCTCGACCTCATGCCGCTCCTCGACCTGCTCGACCCCGAGCAGCGCCTCGTCGGGCTCCTCCCGCGCGGCCCGCTCTCGCTGCCGCCCGGAGGCGCGCACTGGTACATCGTGCGCGAAGTCGGCTACCCGGACGCTCCGACGTTCACCGAGACCTTCGCGGCCGCTTCGGCCTGGCTCGACGGCGCTCTCGAGGAAGCCGGAGTCCCGATCGAGCGCACCGTGCTGGGCGGCTTCTCGCAGGGCGCGGTCATGTCGTACTCGCTCGGCCTCGCCGCATCACGGCCGCGGCCCGCGGGGATCGTCGCCATGAGCGGCTTCATCCCGCACGTCGAGGGGTTCGACCTGGACCTCGAGAGCGCCGCGGGGCTTCCGGTCTCGATCTCGCACGGGACGTACGACCCGGTCATCAGCGTCGACTTCGGCCGCGACGCCCGCGACCGCCTGGAGGCTGCCGGCGCCGACGTCCGCTATCGCGAGGATCCCGTGGCGCACCAGATCGCCCCGGGCTCGATCACTCAGGCCCGGGGCGTGCTCGCCCGGGTGCTCGACACATCGGCGTAGCCGCTCGCCGCTCAGGCCCGCCAGTACGCCCGGGTGAGGAGAACCGCGACCGGGATGATCTCGAGGCGCCCGATCCACATGAGCACGATCATGATCACCTTCGAGACGTCGCTGAAGGGCGCGAACGAGCCCATCGGGCCCGCGAAGCCGAACGCCGGGCCGACATTCCCGAGGGTCGTCGCCGAGGCCGCGACGGCGGCGAACGGCGAGAGCTCGAGGTGGACCCGGTGGGCGTCCATGAGGAGGAGGATCGCGCCGGCGACGAAGATGCCGACGTAGAGCAGGACGAAGGCGATCACCGCCCGCACCATCCGCTCGTCGAACCGCGTCCTGTTGACGCGGATCGGCCCGACGAACTCCGGGTGCACCGTCTGGTCGAGCTCCCGCCGCAGCACCTTCCCGATCACGAGGTGCCGCACGACCTTGATCGAGCCCGCCGTTGATCCTGCCGAGCCCCCGGGGAACATGAGCGCGACGATGATCATTGCTGCGAACGGCGCGACCGCGAGCCAGGCGTTGAAGTCCGTGCTCGCGAAACCGGTCGTCGTCATGATCGAGACCGTCTGGAAGACCGAGTGCCGGACGGCCGCCTCGCCCTCGTGGATCCCGGATTCCCAGAGCACGGCGGCGAGCACGGCCGAGGCGACGAGCATGAGCGCGAGGTAGAGGCGGAACTCCTCGTCGCGCGCGAGCGCCACCGGCTTCCTCCGCACGAACGCCCGGTAGAGGAGCGCGAAGTTCGCTCCGGCGATGGCCATGAAGAGCGCGAGCACCCACTGCGATGCGGGCGCAAACGGCTCGACCGAACGCGGATCGGTCCCGAAGCCGCCGGTCGGCATCGCCGCAAAGGCCTGCCCGACCGCGGCGAAGAGATCCATGCGCTCGTCGACCCCTGTCCACCCGAAGCCGGCCAGGATGAGGATGAGGAGCGCCGTGAGGCCGACGTAGAGAAACCAGAGGCGCCGCGCCGTCGACCGGATCGACACGCTGAGAGCCTCCAGCTCGGGGCCGGGCGCCTCCGACTCCATCAGCCTCCTCCCACCGATGCGGAGCCGCGGAAGCACGGCGAGCGCCAGCACGATGATCCCCATCCCGCCGACCCACTGGCTGAACTGGCGCCACATCAGCATGGACGAGTCGAGCGCGGCGAAGTCCGTGACGACACTCGCCCCGGTGGTCGTCATCCCGGACATGGCTTCGAAGTACGCGTCGACGGGACGTGAGAGCTGCTCGTCGCTAGAGATGACGTACGGAAGCGCCACGACGGCCGCGATCAGCGCCCAGGCGAGCGCAACGACGAGGAACCCTTCCCGGACTCCGACCTCCTCCTTGCCCTGCGTGACGCGCTCCAGCCCGAAGCCGATCCCGGCGGTGAAGAGGCCGGCCAGGAGAAACGGCCAGACCGGCTCTGAGTATCCGAGCGCGAGAGCGATGGGGAAGAGGAAGGCCAGCGAGAAGTACTTGATCAGCGCTCCGACGAGGTTGAGCGCGGCGCCGACGTCGACGCCGACGCGCACACGACGTGGGGCCGTCACGCCCGCCAATACGCCCTCGTGAGGAGCACTGCGACCGGGACGATCTCGAGCCGCCCGATCCACATGAGGACGATCATGATCCCCTTCGAGACGTCGCTGAACGGCGCGAACGAGCCCATCGGCCCGGCGAAGCCGAACGCAGGCCCGACGTTCCCGAGCGCGCTGGCCGAAGCGGCGAGCGCCTCGAACGGAGACAGCTCGAGCCCCACGCGGTGCGCGTCGAGCAGGAGCAGGACCGACCCGATGACGAAGATGCCGATGTAGAGGAGGACGAAGGCGATCACCGCGCTGACCATGCGCTCGTTGACCGGAAAGCGGTTCAGCCGGACGGGCGCGACGTACTCGGGATGCACGGTCTGGTCGAGCTCGCGCCGCAGGATCCGGCCGATCACGAGATGGCGCGCGACCTTCACCGAGCCGCTCGTCGAGCCCGCCGAGGCACCGGTGAACATGAGCGCCACGAGCAGCATCGCCGCGGCCGGGGCCACCGCCAGCCAGAGGTTGTAGTCCGTGGACGCAAAGCCCGTCGTGGTCATGATCGAGATCGTCTGGAACACCGCATGCCGGACGGCCGCCTCGCCCTGGTGGAGCCCTGCGTCCCAGATGAGGATTGCCACCACGGTGGAGCCCAGCGCCATGAGGGCGACGTAGAGGCGGAGCTCGTCGTCGCGGAAGAGCCTGCTCGGGCGCCGCCGGACGAGCGCGCCGTACAGGAGGGCGAAGTTGATACCGCCGATGGCCATGAAGAGCGCGATCACCCACTGCGACGCGGCGGCGAACGGTTCGACCGAGCGAGGGTCGGTCCCGAAGCCGCCGGTCGGGAGCGTCGAGAACGCATACGAGACCGCCTCGTAGAAGCCCATGCGCTCGTCCACGCCCGTCCAGCCCAGGGTCGCGAGGATGAGCGCGAGCACCACGGTCAGCGACACGTAGAGGATCCAGAGACGGCGCGCCGTGTCGCGGATCGACGTCGTGAGCGGGTCGAGGTCGGGCCCCGGCGTCTCGTGCTCCATGAGCTGCCGGCCGCCGACCCGGAGGCGGGGCAGGACAGCGAGGGCCAAAACAACGATCCCCATCCCACCGATCCACTGGCTGAACTGCCGCCAGATCATCATCGACCGGTCGACGGCGGCGAAGTCCGTGAGGATGCTGCCTCCCGAGGTCGTCATCCCCGACATAGCCTCGAAGAGCGCGTCGACCGGGTGGTCGAGCTGCGACTCGCCCGAGAAGATGTACGGCATGGCGACCGAGGCCGCGGCGAACAGCCAGGTGAGCGAGACGACGAGGAACCCCTCCCGGACCCCGACGTGCTCCTTCCCCTGCGTGAACCGCTCCAGCCCGAGACCGACGCCGGCCGTGATCGCTCCCGCCGCCACGAACGGCCAGGGCGTCTCGGAATGGCCGAGCGCCAGCGCGATCGGGAAGAGGAACGCGAGCGAGAAGTACTTGAGGAGCGCCCCAACAAGGTTGAGGGCGGCGCCGACGTCGACTCCCACGACGCGCCGGAGCCGAGCCACCGGCGACCTCACAGGGCCTTCTCGACCTCCGGCACGCGGCTCGACTCGGTGAAGATGATCGCGCGGTCGCCGGGCTCGAGCTGGTCGCCGCCGTGCGGGAAGATCGCCGAGCCGTCGCGCACGATCGCCCCGATCAGCGAACCCGTCATGGGCAGCTCCTTGAACGGCGTGCCGACGAGCTTGCTCGAGTCCCGCACCGTGATGTCGAGGATCTCGAAGCGGTCGCCCTCCAGCATGGCCAGCTGGCGAACGCGCGGGTCGTGGGCGAAGCGGACGATCTCCTCCGCCGTAACCGAGCGCGGGTTGACGGCGACGTCGATCCCGGCGCGCTCGAAAACCTCTACTGACACCTGTTCGTGGACGATCCCGATCGTGAAGCGGACCCCGTGCACCTTGGCGAGCATCGCCGCGTAGAGGTTCTTCGAGTCCTCACGCATGGCGAACACCGCCGCGCTCGCGTGGCCGATGCGCTCGCGCTCGAGGAAGTCGGGGTCGAGGCCGGTCGCGTTGTAGACACGTGCGTCGGTCAGCTCGTCCGCTACCTCCCGGGCGCGCTCCTCGCGCGGCTCGATCAGCCGCACGCGAATTCCCTGCTCGAGGAGCACGCGGGCGATGGCAAGCCCGGTCGCCCCCGCGCCGAAGACGACGACGTCGTCGACCGGCTGCTCGCCGCGCGCCATGATCCGGCCCCACTCCCGCGCGGCCTCGGGCGAGCCGATGACGATGATGCGGTCGCCGGGCATGATCGACTCGTCGCCGCGCGGAACGAGCACCCGGTCGGACCGGATGATGCTCGCCACCTTCGAGTCGGCGGGGATCGTGGCCCGTTTGAGGGGGAGGCCGACGACCTCCTCGTAGCCTCCGCCTCGCACCCGCCCCGCCGCCTGCTCGGCGGCCTGAGTGAGCGGGATCCCGCTCAGGTCCTGTGCCGACCCCTCCTTCGGGACGTCGAACTCGACGATCTGGACCTGGCCGTCGGCGAACACGTCGGTCTGCTTCGCGGCCGGCACGCCGATCGTCTGCGAGACCGCGTAAGCCGTCTCGAGCTCGGACGAGACCATGAAGTCGACCTCGATGTCCCGCTCCTGCCACGCCTCGATGTACTCCGGGTTGGAGGTCCGGACGATCGTCTGCGCCTCGGAGATTTTCTTGACGAGCATCGCCCCCACGAGGTTGATCTCGTCGCGCGACGTGCAGGCGATCATCAGCGAGGCCCTCTCGATGCCCGCCTCCTGGAGCACGCGCCGCGTGGCGCCGTTTCCGGCCACCGTGTGCACGTCGTAGCGATACGAGAGGGTCTGGAGGCGCGCGGAGTCGAGGTCGACCACGGTCATGTCGTGATCGCTGTGCAGCGCCTCGACGATGGTCGTGCCGACCTGCCCTGCCCCGAGGACGACGATCCTCACGCGCGGAGCCTAGCTTCGGTCCAGGTCAGCGCTCCGACCAAATGACACTGTGTTACTTGGTCTCCGGCGCGGGCCAGTCCGGCTCGTCCTCGATGCCGACGGCGTCTGCGATGCGGTTGATGTAGTTGAAGTACGAGATCACCTGGAAGGCGTCGTGAATTGCCTCGTCGCTCCAGCCGTGGCCGCGCAGCTCGTCGACGTCCGCCTGCCCCATCTCCGCCGGCTTGTACGTGAGCTTGACGGCCAGGTGACACAGGGCCATGACGCGCGGGTCGAGATTGGCCGCGCGGTAGTCGTGCTTCGCGTGCTCGGCCAGCTCTTCGGTTGCGCCCTCGGCACGGAGGTCGTTGGCATGCGCCTCGATTCAGTAGTGGCAGTCGTTCGCGTTCGAGACGACGACCGCGAGCAGCTCGCGCTCCACGCGTGAGAGCTCGGAGGGGCCGAACATGATGGCCTTGTAGAGGTCCATCGAGCGCTTGAGCACGCTCGGGTTGAGGCTCATCGACTTGACGATGTTGAAGACCTTCCCGGCGCGGCCCATGGCCGCCGCGTACTCCTGCGCGAGCGGACCTGTCGCTTCGTCGACGTCGATCAGCCTGATGTGCGGCACGAACGCGTAGTCTGCCGCAGCTCTGGCCGCATTTGCATCTAGCCCGAAGGGATGCAATAAGTTCCCACCCCTGCCAAGGGTCAGTCCCCAGCCAAGGAGAGTGACGTGCTAGGTCGGTCAGACGACGACTCCGATCGCCAGTTCGAAGAGGAAGTCACCCCGCCCGAGCCGTCTCCGGTGCAGGCACGGGAGTACACAGACGTCGGTGATGCCGTCGCCGGCGTGCTCCGCGCAGCCGAGGACGCGGCGGAGAAGATCCGCACCGAGGCGCAAACGCAGGCCCAGGAAATCGTCGAACGGTCGAGGGGCGACGCCGCCACCCGTGTCGACGGGCTCACCCGCGAGGCCGAGCGCACGCGCCAGGACGCAGATGACTACGCCCGCGATATCCGCCAGGCCGTGGACAGCTACGGCACCCAGCAGCGCCGGGAGGCCGAGGCCGAGGCCCGCGGGATCCTGGCGGACGCCGAGGAGCAGGCCCGCGCGACGCGTGAGGCCGCACAGGAGATGGCGCTCCAGATCGAGGGCGACGCCCGCCGGCGCCAGGAACGCCTCCGCGAGGATGTCCGCTCGCTGGAGGAACGGCGCCAGCGCACGGTCGAAGGCCTGCGGGAGATGACCGCCCAGCTCAACGAGCTCTTCCCGGAGCTCGAGCCGGGCGCGCGCGAGGCCGAGATGCTCGACGCGCTCGAGGTCGAGCGGCGCACCTGAGCCCGCTCGGCGACGACTTCCGCTCCCTCATGCGAGGCTTCCCGGCCGGGGTGGCCGTCCTCACTGTGGACGCGGCCGGCAAG
>DAITAN010000133.1:0-6577 GCA_036824235.1 Gaiellaceae bacterium
TGCCCGTTCCCGGCCCGGTCGCGGACACGTACGGCGCCGGCGACAGCTTCGCGGCCGGCCTCACGTACGCGCTCGCCTCGGGCGACGACCCCGAGGCTGCGCTCCACTTCGCGGCCCGGTCGGCGAGCGAGGCGCTAGCCCGCCGCGGCGCCCACGGGCTCGACTAGCCCGAGGGCCCTTCGAGCTTGCGCAGGATGTAGTCGGCGTACCAGCCGGGCCAGTCCTCATCCCTGTGCCCGAGCTGCCGCTCGTACTCGCCGTGGGCCTGCTCGGCCTCACGCAGGAGACCCGCCAGCCGGTCTCTCGTCAGCTCGCCCTCCACCACGTCCTCCTTGGCGCGGTTTGCGCGGTCGCGGCCATTCTGCCCGATGAGTTGCCAAGTGGGGGATTGTGGTCTAAAGTGGGGCGAAGTGGCAGACCTGGAAGGTGTGGCCCGATGCTTCTCGGCGAGTACGAGCACACGATCGACGACAAGAACCGCCTTACTCTTCCCGCGCGGTTTCGCCAATCCTTCGCCGAGGGCGTCGTGGTGTCGCGCGGCATCGATCCGTGCCTCGATGTGTACACGCGGCAGATGTGGGAGGCGACGATGGCCACTCGGCTCGCGGATCTTGACCCCCTTACCCGTGAGAACCGCCAGCTCCGCAGGGCGCTGCTCTCGTCCGGAGCCGAGGCCGATCTCGACAAGCAGGGGCGCGTGACCCTTCCGGCCGGCCTCCTCAAGAGGGCTAGCGTGACGCGCGACGTTGTCGTCGTGGGCGTCGGCGACCACCTCGAGGTCTGGGATCGCAAGGCCTGGCAGAGGGAAATCGAAGATGTCGAAGGGAGGGTGGAGCTTGTTGCGGAACGCGTTGCAGCACGAGAACGCTGATCACGTCCCGGTCCTCGCCGACGAGGTGCGCGAGCTCCTCGCGGTCCAGCCCGGGGAGACGGTCATCGACGGGACCTTCGGGGCCGGCGGTCACGCCGAGCTCCTTGCAGCCGACCTCCAGGGGAAGGGCCGGTTCATCGCCATCGACAAGGACGCGAGCGTCCGCTCGTACTTCGAGCGCTTCCAGCGTGGGACGAGCGTCTCGGCGCGCTTCCTCCGCGGGGACTTCGCGGTCATCCTGGGCCAGCTGGCCGACAACGGCGTCGAGGCCGACGCGATCCATCTCGATTTGGGCATCTCGAGCATGCAGATCGACCGGCCCGAGCGGGGCTTCTCCTACGCGGCCGACGCGCCGCTCGACATGCGAATGGACTCGTCCGCGCCGCGCTCGGCCCGCGACGTCGTCAACGAGGCCGACGAGCGCGAGCTCGCAGACATCTTCCGTCGCTACGGGGAGGAGCGCTTCTCGCGCCAGATTGCCCGCGCGATCGTCCGTCGGCGCGCCGAGCAGCCCTTCGAGCGGACCGGCGATCTCGTCGAGGTCGTCCGCTCCGCCATCCCCGCCCCGAGGCGCTTCGGCGACGGTCATCCGGCGAAGCGCGTCTTCCAGGCGCTCCGGATCGTCGTCAACGAGGAGCTCGAGTCGCTCGAGCAGGCGCTTCCGGCGGCCGTCCGCCTGCTGCGCCCGGGCGGCCGGATTGCGGTCATCAGCTTCCATTCGCTCGAGGACCGGATCGTCAAGCGCTTCTTCGCCGCCGAGGCCCGCGACTGCACCTGCCCGCCCGACCTGCCGATCTGCGTCTGCGGCAAGGAGCCGTCGCTGCGCCTGGTCACGCGCAAGGCGATCAGGCCTTCGCCGGCCGAGACGGCCGAGAATCCCCGCGCCTCGTCTGCGCGGCTCCGCGTGGCGGTGAAGACCTGATGGCGACCGCCACAGCACGGGCGGAGCCCCGCCCTCGCCGAGCGCCACAGCCTCAGCCGCGTCCGCGCACCCAACCCCGTCCGGCCCCGAGGAAGCGGGCTGCGGCGCGCCCGCGCCTGGCCGGAAGCGTCGTCTGGATCGTCGTCGTCGCCGCGTTGCTCGCCGGGATCGTCGCGCTCAACGTCGGCGTCCTGAGGCTGAACATGGAAGGCGAGCGGCTGGACGAGGAGTACAACCAGCTCGACACCCGGCACCAGGAGCTCGAGAACGAGCTTTCGCGGATGGCGGCCGCCGGCCGCATCGAGGGCCTTGCGCTGCACCGGCTGGGGCTCATGAGGGTTGAGGAGCGCACCTACCTCCGCCTGCAGCCTCCCAAGAAGGGGTAGCTCCTCTTGCGCCAGGCCAATAGGCGCATCCGTCTGCTGATCGCGGTCTTCGCGCTCATCTTCCTGGCCGCGTTCGGGCGCGTGGCGTGGCTCCAGGCCGTCAAGGCGCATGCGCTCGACCGCATCGCGACGAGCCAGCAGCGCGAGGAGCGCGCGGTGCCCGCGCGGCGCGGGACGATCTACGACCGGCTCGGACGGCAGCTGGCGTACGGCGAGCGCGCGACGACTGTGTACGCGAATCCCCGTCAGGTGGTCGATGCCCGAGCAGCCGCGATCATCGCCGGCCGCGCGCTCGAGCTCGAGCCAGACGACCTTTTCCCGCTGCTCTCCGACCACTCGCGAGGGTTCGTCTATCTCGCCCGCCAGGCGGATGCAGAGAAGGCGGAGGAGCTCAAGCGGCAGGAAATCCCCGGGATCGGCTTCTATCCGGAGGAGCGCCGCGCCTACCCCCAGAAGACGGTCGCCTCCGAGGTCGTGGGCTATGCGGGCACCGAGAACACCGGCCTGTCGGGCCTCGAGCTCAAGCTCGACAACGTGCTCGCCGGGCACGACGGGTCGGAGACCGTCATCCGCGACCCGTTCGGCCGGAGGATCGACGTCGTCGACGCGACCCCGGTCAAGAACGGCCGCGACGTCTACCTGACGCTCGATCATTCGCTCCAGCGCCAGGTCGAAAAGATCCTCAAGCGGACGCGAACGAACTGGGCGGCAAAGGCGGCGACCGCGGTCGTGATGGATGTGAAGACCGGGGGGATCCTCGCCCTCGCCGTCGAGCCGGGCTTCGACGCCAACGACTATCCACTTGTCTCCCGCTGGGACCAGGAGCGGCTCCGCAACCGTGCCGTCACTGACACGTACGAGCCTGGGTCGACGTTCAAGGTGGTCACGGTCGGCGGAGTGCTCGAGTCCGGGCTCGTCAACCCGTCGACGCCGTTCCGCCTGAAGGGTTCGATTCAGGTCGAGGACCGCGTGATCCACGAGGCGGTCACGCGCGGGACACAGACGATGACCGTCTCCCAGATCCTCTCCCAGTCCTCGAACGTCGGCGTGATCACGCTCGCCATCCAGCTCCAGCAACAGAGGCTCGCCGAGTGGATCAAGCGGTTCGGGTTCGGCGCGAAGACCGGCGTCGACTATCCAGGGGAGACACGCGGGATCGTCCTCCCTCCGAACGAGTGGTCGGGCTCCACGATCGGGAACGTCCCCATCGGCCAGGGCATCGCCGTCACCCCGCTGCAGATGGTCGCCGCCTACGGCGCGATCGCGAACGACGGGGTCTGGGTCCAGCCTCATTTCGTCGACCGCGTGGTCGGCGGCGAGCGCACGAAGGCGAAGACTCGCCGCGTCATCTCCGAGGGCACCGCCTCCCAGCTGACCCGCATGCTGCGCGGGGTCGTCGAGGAGGGCTCGGGCACGACGGCCCAGATCGACGGCTATCGCGTTGCGGGCAAGACCGGTACCGCCGCCAAGCCGGACCCGTCGGGCGGCTACTCGACGTCGCGCTACGTCGCGTCCTTCGTCGGCTTCGCGCCGGCGAGCAATCCGCAGATCGTCGTGCTGGTGACCGTCGACGAGCCGAGGGGAGCGATCTGGGGAGGCACCGTTGCCGCCCCGGCCTTCGCCGAGATCGGCCAGTTCGCGCTCGAGTACCTCGAGATCCCGCCGGACAGGGCCCGGTAGCCGGACAGAGATTCACGCGCGCGTGCGCGCGCGGGGGGGCCCCCAACGGGGCACCCCAGGATTCACGCTATCGAGGGAATCTCCGCGCGTCTGCATCGGACCGCGCCAGAATGCACGCAGTACCGAGGAAGAACCGCGCGTGGCGCGGCGAAGAGAGCGGGAATCCTTGCCTGAACCGCCTGCCATCGATCTCGAATCCCTCGGCCGGGCCGTCGGCGCGGCCGAGACGGTCGACCCCGCGCCGGTTCAGATCGCCAACCTCGCCTACGACACCCGCGCCGTCGCGCCGGGGTCGCTCTTCGTCTGCGTCCCGGGTCAGCGGGCGGACGGCCACGATTTCGCCGCCGACGCGGTTGCCGCGGGAGCGTCCGCTCTCATTGTCGAGCGTGCGCTCGACCTTCCGGTTCCGCAGCTGGTCGTCGACGACGCGCGGGTTGCGATGGCGCTCGCCGCCGACGCGTTCTTCGGCCGGCCGACACGCGAGCTGGAAGTCGCCGCCGTCACCGGGACGAACGGGAAGACGACGACGGCGTTCCTGCTCTACTCGATCCTGGCCGCTGCCGGCCGCCGTCCCGGCCTGCTCGGCACCGTCGAGATGCGGATCGGCGGCGAGCGGCGCGGGGTCATCCGCACGACGCCGGAGGCCATCGATCTCCAGCGCACGTACCGCGAGATGCTCGATGCCGGCGACCGGAGCTGTGCGATGGAGGCCTCCTCACACGCGTCCGAGCTCAAGCGCCTCGTCGGCACGCGCTTCCGAGTGCTCGTCTTCACGAACCTCACCCAGGATCACCTGGACTTCCACGGGACGATGGACTCGTACTACGAGTCCAAACGCCGCCTCTTCGTCGACCCCGACGTCGACGGCGACCGCCCGCCCGCGGCCGTGAACGTCGGCGACGAGCACGGACGTCGTCTCGCCGACGAGCTGCGGGCGCTCGGGGGGACGCTCCTCACGTTCGGCCTGGAGGACGACGCCGACGTCCGGCCCGAGGGCCTGGAGCTCACCCCGTCCTCGACGAGCTTCCGCGCCGCCGGGCTCGCCATGCGCCCACGGCTGCGCGGGCGCTTCAACGTCGAGAACGTCCTCGGGGCGATCGCGGCCGCACGCCTGCTCGGGGTCGAGGACGACGCGGTCGTCCGGGGTGTCGAGCACCTGGCCGGTGTGCCCGGGCGCTTCGAGGTGGTGGACGAGGGCCAGCCGTTCGCGGTGCTCGTCGACTACGCGCACACGCCGGAGGCTCTCGAGAACGTGCTCGCCGAGGCACGCCGCCTCGCGACGGGAAGGCTTCTCTGCGTCTTCGGCTGCGGCGGCGACCGCGACCGCGCCAAGCGCCCGCTGATGGGCGAGGTCGTGAGCCGCCTCGCCGACCGCGCGATCGTCACGTCCGACAACCCGCGCAGCGAGGAGCCGACCGCGATCATCGAGGAGATCCTCGCCGGCATGACCGGCGACGAGGACGTCGAGCCCGACCGCGCCGCGGCCATCGCATCGGCCATCGAGCAGGCGGACGAGGGCGACGTCGTCGTGATCGCGGGGAAGGGGCACGAGCAGGGGCAGGAGTTCAGCGACCGGACGATCCCGTTCGACGACCGCGAAGTGGCGCGAGACGCGCTTCGGAGGCTCGGCGCGGCGGCATGATCCCACTGGCCCTCGACGAGATCGAAGGCCTCGCGCCCGGCAGGCTCGAGCGGAGCCGCGGCGCGGAGCGCGTGACCGGGGTCTCGATCGACTCGCGCCGCCTCGAGCCGGGCGACCTCTTCGTCGCCGTCGGCGGTGGGGTCGACTTCGTCAAGCAGGCGCTCGAGGCAGGGGCCGCGGCCGCCCTCGTCCCGGAGGACGCCTTCGGCGCGCTCGGCGCTCTCGGGCGGACGGTCCGCGAGCGGTCGAACGCGAAGGTGGTCGCGGTCACGGGCTCGACCGCGAAGACCTCCACGAAGGACATCCTCGGCGCCCTCTGCACGCCGCATGCGAACACGGTCGTCGCCGAGGGGAGTCAGAACAACGAGATCGGCCTCCCGCTGACGCTCTGTCGGCTCGACGAGCAGACCGAGATTGCGATCGTCGAGATGGGCATGCGCGGGCTCGGCCAGATCGCGGAGCTCTGCGAGATCGCCCAGCCCGACGTCGGGATCATCACGAGCATCGGGCCCGTGCACCTCGAGCTCCTGGGAACGGTCGAGCGAGTGGCGCAGGCGAAGGCGGAGCTGATCGGGAGCCTCCCGCCCGGCGGAACGGCGGTCGTGCCGGCGGGTGAGGCCTACCTGGAGCCCTACCTCGACCGCGACGACATCGAGATCGGGCGCTTCGGGGACGGGGGAGACGTGAGCCTGAGCTACTTCGCCGCCAAGGACGGAAGCGCCCGGATTCGCGTCGAGGCTTTCGGGCGCCCGCTGACCCTCGAGTTCAGCTTCGGCTCGCGCTACAACGCCACGAACGCCCTCGCGGCGATCGCCGCCTATCACGCCCTGGGCCTCCCGCTCGGGAAGCTGCAGAAGGGCGCGCGCCACGTCCAGCTCTCGCGACTCCGCGGCGAGGAGGTCTCGCTTCCGGACGGCGGCGTCCTGATCAACGACTGCTACAACGCGAACCCGCTCTCGATGGCGGCGGCGCTCGAGCACCTGCAGCAGCGGGCCGGCGGGGCGCGCAAGGTGGCGGTGCTCGGTGACATGGCCGAGCTGGGAGCGGGCGCGCCCGCGTCATGAGTGCCTCGCCGA
>DAITAN010000134.1:0-6573 GCA_036824235.1 Gaiellaceae bacterium
CCGAGCGCAGCGGCTCGCTGGTCTCGCGCAGGTGGTCCGCCTCGGCGAGGACGCGCTCGAGATCGTCCGGGTGCACGGCCTCCGAGAGGAGGTTGGGGTTGCGCACCCACTCGTCGGTGGGATAGCCGAGGAGGTCTTCGACCTGCGGGCTGACGTAGAGGTTGCCGACCGTCTCCTCGACTGGGCTGATGTAGGTGACGAGCGGAAGGTGCTCGACGAGCGTCCGGTACCGGAGCTCGGCCTCGCGCACCGCGGACTCGGCGCGGCGGCGCTCGGCCAGCTCCTCCTTCGCCGAGGTGTAGAGGCGGGCGCTTTCCAGCGCGAGCGAGGCAAGGTGGGCGAAGCGCGAGAGCAGCGCGATGTCCGAGGCGTCGAAGCCGCGGCCGCGCTCGCCGTACGCGATCCCGAGCACGCCGACGACCTCTGTGCGAGAGCGCAGTGGGACTCCGGCCACGCCGTGGATTTCCAGCCCGTCGTAGGTGGACTTGCGCCCTTCCCACGCCTGATAGTCGTCGACCACAAGCGGCTCGCCCGTCTCCCACACGCGACCGGCAAGGCCCTCGCCCTTCTCCAGGCGATGGCCGACGTTGCCCGCGAAGATGCCTGTGCCGACGGCGACCAGGAGCTCGTCGCCGTCGCGCAGGTAGACGTAGCTGTGGTTGGTCCCGATGAGCTCTCCGGCCTGGCCGGCGATCCGTTCGAGCAGCTTCTGGACGTCGAGTTCGTCGATGAGCGCGAGCGCCGTCTCGTGCAACGCCTCGAGCTCGGCGTGCCGGCCCTCGAGCTGGTGTCTGGCGGTCACCTGCGGGGTGACGTCCACCAGGAACCCCTGGGCGTGGATCGGGCGACCCGCTTCGTCCTTGGCGATCGTCACCTCGTCGTGGATCCACACCTCGTGCTTGTCCTTGCTGATGATCCGGTACTTCGTGGCGAAGGGCTCGCCGGTCCCGGCCGCGTGGCGGCGCTCTTCGAGTGTCCGCTCGCGGTCGTCGGGGTGGAGCATCTTCCCGAAGAAGGCCGGGTCGCTCATGCACTCGAGCGCCGTGTAGCCGGTCAGCTCCTCGATCTGCGGGCTCATGTAGACGCATGAGCTCGTCTCGTCGAGCCGGGTGATGTACATGACGAGCGGGAGCTGCTCCACCAGGCTGCGGTAGTTGCGCTCGGCCTGGGTCAGCCGGACCTCTGCGCGCCGCCGCTCGTCGAGCGCCTGGGAGAGTGCGGTCGCATGCTCCTCGAGCCGCCGGTGGCGGGTGTCGAGGGCCCGGGTGACCTGCCGGAGGATCGGGAAGAGCGCGGCGTAGAGAAGGAGGAGTGCGAGGGCGAGCGCGACGGCGATCGGGGTGATCGTCTCGTGGACGTCTGCGGCGACCGGTGCGTACTCGGCATAGGCCTCAAAGATCCCGGCGGGGCTCTTGCCCCCGTCGAGGTAGAGGGGGACGTGCGACTCGACGGCCTTGACGTCCTCCAGGCCTTCACCGTCGGCGTTGAGGGTCGTGATCCTCTGGGCGGTCTCGCCCGCGAGGACGCTCTCCAGGCTGTCGGAGTCGGTGTCGCGGCTGCCGATCAGGCTCGGCTCGGTCGAGTAGGTGACGACTCCGTTTCCGTTCAGGAGCTTGAAGCGCAGCTGCGTCCCGACCAGCTCGGGCTCGAACACGGCGTCGAGCTCCTGCCGCCGTTCCACGGACACGGGCGCGGCGAGGTCCGACGCGTCGAGATCCTTGGCCACGCGCGACGCGACCTCGCTCGTGTGGACCTCGACCTGGCGCACGGCGCGGTCCTCGGCTTCACCCCGGACGACCCAGAAGATTGCGACCCAGGCCAGCGCTAGCGCAATCGCGCTGTAGACGGCAAAGCGCAAGACGAGACGCGGCGGTCTCGCCGACGTCGAGGCCGAGGAGGTCACGAACTCCTTATCGGTGCGGCCAAACCCTTGCTTGAATGTCGTTTGTGGACAGATCTGCGCGGCACTTGCGACTGCTGACGGAGACGATAGCGGCGGTCAACTCGACCCTCGACCTCGATGAGGTTTTCGAGCAGATCGCGCGCAAGGTCGCGGAAGCGCTCGAGACGGACGCGTGCTTCGTCTATCTCTACGACGAGCGCGCCGACGAGCTCGTGCTCAGAGCGTCGTTCGGCACCCGCGTCGAGGACATGACGCGTGTCCCGAAGATGCGGCCCGGCGAGGGCATCACAGGCGCGGCGGCCGCCGACCGTGCCCCGGTCATGATCGCTCGCGAGGCGCACCTGGACCCGCGCTTCAAGCGCTTTCCGAACCTTCGCGAGGAGCACTACCAGTCGATCCTCGCCGTGCCGATCCTCGCGCGGGAGCGTCTCGAAGGCGCGCTGAACGTCCGCACGGAGACGCCGCGGGAGTTCAGCATGGATGAGATCGACCTCGTCATGGCCATCGCGGGCCAGGTCGCCCAGGCGATCGAGAACGCGAAGCTCTACGACCACGCTCAGCGCCGCGTCGCCGAGCTCGAGGCGCTGGCGTCCATCTCGGAGGCCGTTTCGGAATCGCTCTACCTCGAGGAGTCGCTCGAGGCGATCGTCAAGACGACCGTGGAAGCCGTCGGCGCCAGTGGAGCGGCGCTCGTCCTCCAGGACGGCACGATCGCCTGGCCGGAGGGCCGGCCGGGTGCGCACGCGGTGCGGCTTCCGCTCCGCTGGAAGGGCCGTCGAGTCGGCGAGCTCGTCTGCGACCGGGACACGCCGTTCACGTCCGAGGAACGTCGCCTGCTCGCCTCGATCGCACACCACGCCGCCGTCGCGCTGGAGCACGGCCGGGCCGTCCTGCGCGGCGTCCTCGCTCAGGAGATCCACCACCGGGTGAAGAACAACCTCCAGACCGTGGCCTCGCTCCTTCGCCTCCAGGCAGCGAGCGCGGACGAGATCGACCCGCGCAAGGCGCTCGGCGACTCGGTCAACCGCATCCTCGCCATTGCCGCGGTGCATGAGGTGCTGACGGAGCAGCGCGACGACGACGTCGATCTCGGCGAGCTGGTCGAGCGCCTTCGCGCCATGCTCGTCCAGGGTCTGGGCGCCGGGAAGCAGGTCAGCTCGAGCGTGGAGCCGGTCTCCCTTCACGGCGGCCGCGCGACCGCGCTCGCGCTCGTCTTCTGCGAGCTGCTCGGAAACGCCCTCGAGCATGGCGGCGACGAGGTGAGGGTCGAGCTGGGACGGGCCAATGGCCGCGTGCTCCTGACCGTGGCCGACAACGGCGCCTGGGACGCGGCCTCCCGGGAGGGCACCGGCCTCTCGATCGTGCGCGCCCTCGTCACGGAAGAGCTCGACGGCGAGCTCTCGCTCGTCGCCGACCACGGTCTGCGCGCGGAGGTCGCCTTCCCCTCCTCGTGATCCCCTCGACCTGCCTCCGCCCCTCTGAATTACGCGCGCGTGTGTGGGAGACCCACCTCCCCGTCCCTTGGCTCGAGCCTAGCGCCGCCCGGCACGCGGGTGGTGCGCAGCTCTGTGTCGGATGTGTGCCGAGCGGTGCCGTCCGTCAGGCGGCGCGCCGGAGGTCGCCGGGTTGAGGATCCTGGTCGCCGAGGACGAGACCATCATCCGCCTCGACCTGCGGGAGATCCTCGAGCGCGCCGGGTTCGAGGTCTGCGCAGAGGCTCGTGACGGCGAGGAGGCGGTGGCGCTGGCCGAGAGCGAGAAGCCCGATCTCGCCATCCTCGACGTCAAGATGCCGCGGCTCGACGGGATCGAGGCGGCACGCCGGATCCTGGCCGACCGGCCGATCCCGATCGTCATGCTCACCGCCTACGGTCAGCAGGAGCTCGTCTCGCGGGCCGTCGAGGCCGGCGTCTTCGGCTATCTGGTCAAGCCGTTCCGCGAGACGGATCTGCTGCCGGCCATCACAACGGCGCGGGCGCGCCACGAGGAGCTGTCGGCGCTTCGGGAGGAGGCGGAGTCCCTGGCCGAGGCGCTCGCCACGCGCAAGGTGGTCGAGCAGGCGAAAGGGCTGCTCATGGAACGCGACGGCCTCTCGGAGCAGGACGCGTTCGCGCGGCTGAGGCGAGCCAGCCAGGTCTCGGGGAAGTCGATGCGCGTCGTCGCCGAGGCGCTGGTCGCCACGTTCGGCGACTCCCGAAAGCCCTAGGGCCAGCGAGTCAGCGCCGGGTTGAGATCGAGCGGGCCGCCGTCCCGGCAGGCCGTCGTCTTGTACTCGGGTGGAAGCACGGGTTGGACACGCCGCACGACGAACTCGGCAATCGCCCGCGCCTCGGCCGGCGTCGCGCCGAGCCGGATCGCCGTGCTTTCGTTCGACTGGAGCGCGTAGCACTGGGCGACCGACTCGTCGCGTTCGCCGGCGAGGTGCCAGGCCTCGTGCGAGAGGACGTTGACCGCGACGGCTGCGTCCTCGACGGCCTTCGGGCACGTCGCGCCGGACGCGAGGCAATCGAGCCCTGAGACCTCCCTGTTGAGGAACGCGCGCAGCCGCGAGCAGGTGCGGCTCGAGAGCTGCGCCTCGTCCGTCGGCCGTCCGTCGGGCGTGAAGGCGACCGAGCCGTCGTGCGCGGTGACCTCGGTGAGAGTGGCGAGCGTGCCGGGGCACCCGACGCTGACGTCGCGCCCGGCGATCACGCCGGCGATCTTCGCGAGCCGTTCCTCGTCGCCCTGCCGGTCGCGGTACGGACCGACGTAGAACCCGAGCGCCGCGACCGCGGCGACGACGACGAAAATCCGGCTCGCAGTCATCCCGGGGAGGTCGGCAATCCGCCCTCCCCGCTTGAGGCGCTCCGGGGCTAGGACTGCGGTCCCGCGACCTCCTCGAGCATCCGCTCCCAGCGCTCGAAGAGCGACGTCAACTCCGCACGCGCGCTCGCGTGCGCGGCGATGGCGTCGGCATCCGACCAATCGTCTGCGAGCTTCTGCTCGAGCTCCGCGACTTCGCGCTCCTTCGCCTCGATCTCCGCCTCGAGGACGCCGAGCGGGTCGGGCCCGGAACGCCTGGGCTTCTCGGTCTCCCGAAGGCGGGTCTCCTTGCGGGGCGCCTCCACGGGCGGCGCGTCTCGCTCCTCGCGCGCACGCACGAGGTCTGCCCAACCGCCCTCGTAGACGCGCACGGTGCCCTCCTCGATCGCGGCCGTCTTGTGAGCGACCGCGTCGAGCAGCGCCCGGTCGTGCGAGACGATCAGCACGGTTCCCTGGAAGTCCTCGAGCGCGACCTCGAGCGTCTCGCGGGAGTCGAGATCGAGATGGTTCGTCGGCTCGTCGAGGACGAGCAGGTTGGCGCCCGAGGTGACGAGGATCGCGAGGCCGAGGCGCCGCCGCTCGCCGCCGGAGAGGTCGCGCACCTGCTTCATGTGCGCCTCCCAGCCGGAGAAGAGGAAGCGGCCCAGCAGCGTCTGGGCCTGGGGGCGATTGAGCCCGGTCATCCGCTGGACGCAGTCGAGCACGCTTCCGCGCTCGTCCAGCTCAAGGCCGTGCTGCGAGAAGTAGCCGATCTCGACGCCGTGGCCGAGCTTGAAGTCTCCGGCGACCGCCTGCTCGATCAGCGTCGTCTTCCCGCTCCCGTTCGGGCCGACGAGGGCGACATGGTCGCCGCGTTCCAGCGCCAGCGACACATCCTCCAGGAGGACGCGGCCGGGGACGGAGACCTGCTCCCCCTCGAGGACGAGGACGTCGCGGCCGCTCCGCTTCGGCTCGCCGAAGTCGAACCCAAAGGAGCGAGTCCGGCGCGTGAGCAGGTCAGCCTCGGCGCTCGCCTCGCTGCGCTCCTTAGTCAGGCGGCCGATCTGAGTCAGCTTGGCCTGCGCCTGCTTGGCCTTGTTCTTCTTGTAGCGGAAGCGGGCGACGAAGCGCTCGAGGCGCGCGATGTCGACGGCGACGCGGTCGGCCGTCTTCTGCGCGTGGGCCGCCCGCTGGGCCTTCTCCAGCCGCCAGACGTGCCACGGGCCGGAAAAGTAGGTCGCCTGGCCGGCCTCCAGCTCCAGCGTTGCGTTCGTCACCGCCTCGAGGAACCAGCGGTCGTGCGCGACGACGACGCATGCCGCGTCGAGGGAGGCGAGCTCGCGCTCGAGCCACTCGAGGCTGGCGACGTCCAGATGGTTCGTCGGCTCGTCGAGCAGGATCAGGTCGGGGTCGCCCGCGAGCGCCCGCGCGAGCGAGGCCCGCGTGATCTCGCCGCCCGAGAACGTGGCCAGGCTGCGGTCGAAGTCCTCCTCGCGGAAGCCGAGGCCGCGCGCCACCGCACCCATGTGGTCGCGCCAGGCGTAGCCTCCCGCATGCTCCAGGCGCGCCTGCGCCCGGGCGTACGCGCCGAGCGTCGACTGGTCGGCCGCGCCTCCGGCCATCGCGTCCTCCAGGCGCGCGAGCTCGGCCTCGGTGGCGAGGAGGTCGGAGGCGCCGGAGAGGACGTACTCGCGCAGCGTCAGATCCCTGTCGAGAGGCGGCCGCTGATCGTGGAGCGCCACCCGCGTCCCCTTCTGCAGGATGAGCTCTCCGCCCTCTATCGAGGTCTCGCCGGTGAGCATCCGCAGGAGCGTCGTCTTGCCCGCGCCGTTAGGCCCCGCGAGCGCGAGCCGGTCCCGCCGCTCGAGCTTGAACGAGACGCCGTCGAAG
>DAITAN010000135.1:0-6541 GCA_036824235.1 Gaiellaceae bacterium
CGATCCATGAGCGCGCGGCCCATGGCCAGCATCTGCTGCTCGCCGCCCGAGAGCGTCCCTGCAAGCTGCGAGCGGCGCTCGTGGAGGAGCGGGAAGAGATCGTAGACCCGCTGGTAGTCCTCCGCGAGGTCGTCCTTGCGCAGGTACGCGCCCATCTCGAGGTTCTCGAGCACGGTCATGGGCGCGAAGACGCGGCGGTTCTCGGGGACGATGGCCATGCCGCACCCGACCCGGTAGCTCGTCGAGCGGTCGGTCACGTCCTCCCCGGCGAACTCGATCCGTCCGCTGCGGGGCCTGACGAGGCCGAGGATCGTCTTCAGCGTCGTCGACTTCCCCGACGCGTTCCCGCCGAGCAGGCACACGAGCTCGCCCGTCTGTACCTCGAGCGAGACGCCCTGGAGGATGTGGATCTGCCCGTAGTAGGTGTTGACCTCGTCGACGCGGAGCAGCGGCTGCGGGCGCGCGTCGTTCACTCGTCGGCCTCTTCCCTGACGGCCTTCGCTCCGAGATAGGCCTCGATCACGCGCTCGTCGGTGGCCACCTGCTCGAAGGTCCCCTCGGCGATCTTGACGCCGTGGTCGAGCGCGACGACGCGGTCGGAAATGCCCTCGACGACGTGCATGTCGTGCTCGATGACGAGGATCGTGTAGCCGCCCTCGGTGCGGAGACGCGCGATCAGGTCGGTGATCTCGTGCGTCTCGACGGGATTCATGCCGGCCGCGGGCTCGTCGAGAAGCAGCATGCGCGGCTGCGTCCCCGTCGCCCGCGCGATCTCCAGCCGGCGACGGTTCGCGTACGACAGGCTGTAGGCCGGCTGTTCCATGCGGTAGCCGATCAGGCGTTTGCCGAAGAACGCGAGGCGTTCCTCCGCCAGTGCTTCGACCTCCTTCTCCTCTCGCCGTGAGCCCGGTGTGCGCAGGGCGGACTGGAACCAGTGCGCCTTGGTCTTCCCGTAGGTCGCCGCCATGACGTTCTCCTTGACCGTCATGTTCAGGAAGAGCCGGAGCGTCTGGAAGGTGCGAGCGATCCCGAGGTTGGCGATCCTGTGCGGCTCCAATCCGACGATGCTCTTTTCGGCGAAGAGGATGTCGCCGTCGTCGGGGTGGTAGATCCCGGTGACGAGGTTGAAGAGCGTGGTCTTGCCCGCGCCGTTCGGGCCGATCACGCTGACGATCTCGCCCTCGTTGACCGTCAGGTCGAGGTGCCCGATGACCTGGAGGCCGCCGAACCCCTTGCTCACGTCCTTGAGCTCGAGCAGCGCGGCCATCAGATCGGGTTCTCCACGCGCGGCGTCCCCAGGAGGCCCTGTGGGCGCTTGGTCATCATGGCGATCAGGATGGCGCCGAAGAGCAGCTGGCGGGTGACGCTCGGCTCGGTGACGAGGCGGTTCTCCCAGACGAACGCCGCCAGGTAGATCGTCGGGATCAGCAGGAGGGTGCGGGACTCTCCGCGCAGCTGGGTCAGGATCAGGACGGCAGCAACGAGGAAGACGAACGAGAAGTTGACCAGCACCTCGTGATCGTCGATCACGAGCACCCAGGAATCCAGCAGGCCGCCGAGCCCGCCGTCGTCGACCCCGACCACGACATCGGGCCAGATGAACGCGACGATCTCGTGGACTGCGAAGCCGAAGACGATGACGGCGGCGAAAATCCCTGCGACGCGCTTCCACGGGCGCACGACGATTAGCAGCGACGCGATCAGGACGCCGTAGAACAGGTACCTCGCGTTCTCAGGCGTGCGCAGGATCTCGGGCACGGCGGCGATGATGATCGCCCCGAGCACGGCGCCGGAGATCGAGCCGGCGCCTCCGAGGATGAGGGCAGCGTAGATCATGATCAGAAGCCCCACCTCGAAGTTCTGCGGGAAGACACCTGTCTGCACCGCCGCGAAGATCGAGCCGGTCAGCCCCGCGACGGCGGCGCCCATCGCGAAGGCGAGCAGCTTGAGGCGGTTGACCGGCGTGGTCATGAGCTCGGCGGCGAGGGGGTCCTCACGGGAGGCGCGCCAGCCGCGCCCGGTCCGCGACTGGTTGATGTAGTAGAGGCCGACGACGACCACGGCGAAGATGACGAGCAGCAGGAAGTAGTAGTCCTGCACCTGCTCGATGTCGACCGTGAAGATCCGCATGTCGTCCAGGCCCGGGATGCCGTTCGGGCCGCCGGTCACGTCGAGCGGCTCGTCCGACCAAGGCGGGGTGATTCGATCGAGGTTGAGCATCAGCTCGACGAAGATCTGCGCGAAGAAGAGCGTTGTGATCGCCAGGTAGTCGCCGACGAGCCGCCAGGACGGCAGCCCGAGGAGGAGCCCCAACAACGCTGACGCCGTGATCACGATGGGGATCACGAGCTCGGTCGGGAGGTGGACGTCGAACTGGCTCGACGAAAGCCAGGCGTACATGTAGGCGCCGAAGCCGTAGAAGGCGACGTAGCCCAGGTCAAGGAG
The DNA here is from genome assembly GCA_036824235.1 of Gaiellaceae bacterium. Lineage (GTDB taxonomy): Bacteria > Actinomycetota > Thermoleophilia > Gaiellales > Gaiellaceae > JAIBJN01. The sequence goes on from DAITAN010000135.1 coordinate 2,446, forward strand.
CCCTGCCCAGCCGACGACGATATTGAGGCCGAGGGCGAGCAGGGCGAACAGGAGGACGTTCACGCCGACCCGGATGAGGAAGTCCGAGTCGGTCGTGAAGGGGAAGATCGCGCAGATCGCCAGAAAGGCGAAGAACCGCGGCCCGGGACCAACGCGGTCGAAGGCCTTCCGCGCCGGCCCGGTCAGCCCCGTGTAGTACTCGGTGCGAAGCTCCTGCTGCTCGACCCAGTCGTCGCTGCCGATGCGGGACATCGCTCGCTCAGACCTTCTTCAGCACCGGCGAGCCCAGAAGCCCGGTCGGGCGGACGAGGAGGATGACGATGAGGATCCCGAAGACGATCAGGTTCTGGAACGTCGACGAGATGTAGCCGGTCGAGAACGACTCGGCGAGCCCGATTATGAGCCCGCCCAGCATCGCGCCGGGGATGTTCCCGATGCCGCCGATGACCGCTGCGGTGAAGCCCTTCAGCCCGGCGGTGAAGCCCATGAGGTGGAAGACTCGTTCGAAGACGAGCCCGAACATCACGCCGGCCGCGCCGGCGAGCGCCGAGCCGATGAAGAAGGTCGCCACGATCACCTTGTCGGGGTCGATGCCCATCATCGCCGCCGCCTCGCGGTCGTAGGAGACCGCCCTCATCGCCTTGCCGAGGCGTGTCCTGCTCACGAGGAGCGTGAGCCCGATCATGAGCCCGATCGTCGAGACGATCACGATGATGCGCACAAGGGAGATGTGCAGCGGGCCGGCGTCGATTCGACCGGTCGTGTCTATCGGGATCAGCTGCGGGGTGTCGTAGGTGCGAAACTGCGCCGTGAAGAGCAGGAGGGCGCTCGCCTGCAGGAAGAACGAGACGCCGATGGCGCTGATGAGCGGTGCGATGCGGGGCGCGTTGCGCAGCGGCCGGTAGGCGAAGCGCTCGATCACGACCCCGAGCAGGCCGGCGCCGAGCATGGCCGCCAGGAACATGATCACGAGCAGCGGAGCGACCGGGATGGACGGCGACGCGGATCCGCCGAGCGCGCTCAGGACGAAGTAGCCGATGAACGCGCCGAACATGTAGACCTCGCCGTGGGCGAAGTTCAGGAGCTTCAGGATCCCGTAGACCATCGAGTAGCCCAGCGCGATGAGGGCGTAGACGCTCCCCAGGGTCAGCCCGTTCACAAGCTGCTGAACGAAGAAGTCGACGTCCATCGGGGTCTCTGAGTCCGGTCAGCCGTGCGGCCCCGCGTGGGGGCCGCACGGCTGGGTCCGGGATCGACTATTCGACGAGCTGGTAGCTCCCGTCGTCCTGCACCTGGAAGATGAAGAACGTCGCGTCCTGGATGTCGCCGATCTCCGTGAAGGCGATCGGCTGGCCCAGGATCGATTCGGGAAGGTCGGTCTGGTCCATCTGCTCGAGGACCGCCTCGCGGGTCGGCTCCTCGCCGCTCTCGCAGACGGCCGTGGCCGCTTCCATCACGACGGTGGTCGCCGCGAAGGTGGGCGGTCCGAAGGTGCCGAAGTCGCCGTACTCCTCCTCGAACGCGGCCACCATCTCCTGGATGGCCGGGTCGTCGAGCCCGGTGATGTCGGGCGCGAACGACGACACGTAGGAGCCGGCGATCTTGAAGTCGTCAGGCGAGAAGAGGCCGTCCGACCCGAAGATGACCGCGTCCTTCTGCTGCTCGGCGAGCTGGTTGCCGAAGAGCTGGGCGTTGGCCGCCACCTGCCACGGCAGGAAGACGACGTCGGTGTCGTCCCCGACTGCCGAGACGAGAGACGAGAAGTCCGTCTGGTCCTGGCTGACCGACTCGCGGCTGACGGTGACTCCGCCTTCTTCGAGTGCGGCCGTGGTCGAGTCCGCAAGGCCCGTCGAGTACGAGCTCTGGTCGTCGATGATCAGGACGTTCTTGGCGCCGAGCTCGTCGATCATGTACGTCGCGTCAGTGGGGCCCTGGTCGGCGTCGGTAGGCACGACCCGGAAGAACGTCTCGTAGTCCTCGGTCAGGTTGGTGGCCGTCGCCGAGGGCGAGATGAAGGCCATGCTGGCGTCGGCGTAGATCCCTCCGACGGCCTCGATCTCCTGGCTGCCCGCAGGCCCGACGACGGCGACGATCGCGTCGTTGTCGACGAACTGCGGTGCGACCACCGAGGCCTGCGCCGGATCGAGCTGCGTGTCTCCCTCGACGAGCTCGAAGCTCGTGCCGCGCTCCTCATTGAAGGTGTCGACGGCGAACTTCGCCCAGTTCAGCTGCTCCTGACCGATCGCCGCGACGTCGCCGGTGAACGGCCCCATGATCCCGATCGACGCTGTGCAGTCGACCGCCTCGGCGCCGGTGTCTCCGCCGCCTGTCGTCTCGGGGGCTGCGGCGCCGTCGTCATCGTCGTCATCTCCGCCGCAGGCGGTCGCGGCGACCGCAAGCACTGCAACGAGCGCCAGCAGAAGCCAGAAACGGGGGGTTTTCATGCGCTTTCCTCCTCTTCTTGGGCCTCTGGGACGTTGTATGCCATCGAGGGGTCGCCGGCCGGATGGAAGACGCCGAGGACCCTGAGCGCCCCCGTGCCGACGTTCTCGAGAATGTGCGGCTCTCGCGGCGGAAAGTGAATACACGAGCCCGCCCGCACGGTCGAGCTCTCGCCGCCTATGTGGAGCACGCCCTCACCCTCGAGGATGTACGCCACCTCCTCGTACGTGTGGTAGTGGGGCTTTGCGCGGCCCGGGGGAATCGACCCCACGAACTGCGTCACCGTCTTGCAGCCCACGTCCTCGTTCGCCACGTAGCGGAACTCCCGATCCTTTCCGGCCGGGTACGCTCGCTGTTCCGCCAGACGGACGACGCGCCGCTCTGTTCCGGTCTCGGCGGCGTCGTCGGGCTCGAGCGCCAGCACGGAGACCAGTACGAGCTCCTCGGAGCCCTGGTTCTCCACCTCGTAGCGCTCGCCGGGAGCGACGAGGATCCCCGTCTCGGGCCCGAGCTCGTGCCGTGTGCCGTCGACGCTGACGCTGCCCTCTCCCGAAACCGCAAACAGGAGCTCCTCACGCGACCCGCCACCGTGCGGCTTCGAGAGCCCGGGGCCGAAGCGGATCACACGCTGCTCGAGCGCCTGGCACCCGAAGCCGGGGCCGATGGTCACGCGCGTAGTTGCGGTGTCCCCTTCGAGCTGGCGAGTCTCGGCCGCGGACTCGTCGGTCACATGGCGACCCACCCGGCTAGAAGGCCCCTGAGAAGGAGCGGAAGCCGTCGTGGTGAGTCGTGACCTCGGACATGGGCCTCACTTTCACTCTCTCTGACGGCGGCTCAGCAGAGTGGTTAGACGCCTGCGGCGGCCTACCATATACCCCGTCGTCGGCCGAATCGACCCGCTTTGCAGCCACTACGCCCGAGTTGCGCTTGCTTGACGGGCGGCTGATCCCGTTCGTTAGGATCGCTCGGAATGCTGCTGAGCGAGGTCGGGTACGCGCGTCCTGCCAGCGTTGACGAAGCCGTGCGTCTCCTCGCAGAGAACGACGGCGCGAGGCCTCTCGCGGGCGGCCAGACGATCGTCAACGTCATGAAGGCGCGTGCGGCTGCCCCCGACGTGCTCGTCGACCTCGCCGATCTCGACGACCTCCGCGCGATCGCCAGGACCGCGGAAGGCGGGCTCGAGCTCGGCGCGATGGCGACTTACACGCAGGTCATCACCTCGGCCGACGTGAAGGACGTCCGGCCGATTCTCGCGGATGTGGCCGAGCAGATCGCCGACGTCCAGGTTCGCAACCGCGGGACCATCGGCGGGAACGTCTGCTCGAACGACCCGACGAACCACCTGCCGCCCGTGATGGTCGCCGTCGGCGCGACGATGACGATCGTCGGCCCGAACGGCGAGCGCGAGGTTTCCGCCGAGGAGTTCTTCCTCGGCGTCTACATGACTGCCGTCGGCCCCGGCGAGCTCTTGACCAAGATCACGCTGCCGCCGCTCGGCGAGGCCGGCGACGGCTTTGCGGCGATCACGATCGGCGCGGACGGCACGTGCATCGCCAACGCCGCGGCAACGGTGACCGGCAAGGAGGCGCGCGTGGCGCTCGGCTGCGTCTCCGCGACTCCGGTCCTCGTGAGTGCCGACGCCGAGGACGCTGCC
>DAITAN010000006.1:0-20986 GCA_036824235.1 Gaiellaceae bacterium
GACGAGCTCGCGGTGCGCGCCGATCCGCGACAGCGCCAAGCCGGCCCGGCGGCGGCCCGCCTCCCAGCGGTACAGGAGCACGACCCCTGCCAGGAGCAGCGCAACGGCCGCCCAGAGCCAGACCTGCGCGCCGAGCAGCACGATGCCGATCACTCCGGCGACGATCCCGATGGTCAGCGGGATGTCCGGCGGAACCCAGTAGCGCCGCCGGTCGCTTTGCTCCCCCGCCTCGTGGAGCACGTGGCCGCACTCCGGGCAGAAGCGACTCTGCGTCGGGACGGCGGCGCCGCAGTTCACGCAGTCAACCGTGGACATCGGCCTTCACTCCTTCCCGCTCGGGCCGATCTTCATGCTCCAGCTCTCGAAGCGCGTCGGCGGCCTCGCGCCGCAGAGCCCCCACGAGCGTCCGGTAGTCCTCGTCGGAGACCTTGCCGGTCCGGTGGTCGAACTCGAGCTCCTTGAGAGCGGCGAGCGCCCTGTCCCTCCGCTCGAGTGCTCGCACGCGAAGCCGCTCGGCTGCGTCCACCGCATCCAAGTCCCCGCCGCTCCGTGCAGGCCGAAGAAGCGGCCGCGCGACGAAGACCACGCAGAGCACGGTCAGGAGCGCGCCGAGCACGAGAGCGACAGCCTCCACGTCTACGCGCGCGCGAGGGCGCCCTCCCCGGCGAAGCGCTGCGCGAGCCGGCGCTGCTCGCGCGCGTCCGGCCACATGGCGACGACAGAGCCGAGGACGAACACGAGGCCGGCAAGCCAGATGAGGTTGACCAGCGGGTTCACGATCACGTCGAGTTGAACCGAGCCGTCCGCGTAGAAGCGGTCGGCGATCACGAACAGGTCCTCCCCACGCAGCCAGTCGGTGCGGATGCCCACCTCGTTCGAGGTCTGCTCCTCCGCGAAGTAGCTGTTCTTGCCGGCCTGCATCGTCCCGACCAGCTCCCCGTCGCGGAAGACCTCCAGGTTCGCCCGCACCTCCTGCGCGTTGGCACCTCGCTGCTCCGAGCTGCCCGTGTAGACGAGGACATAGTCGCCGACCTCGGTCGAATCCCCGGGGGCGAGACGCGCGTCGCGCGAGGACGAGAACCCGCCGATCCCGACGGCGCCAATCAGGAGAAGCACGATCGCGGCGTGAACGACGTAGCCGCCGTAGCGTCGCCGGTTTCTCGCGACGAGGCCCGAGAACGCCGGCCACCAGCCGCCCGTGCCGATCGACTTCCGCGCACGTGTGCCGCGCACGAACTCGAGGACGATCGTCGTCATGACGAACGCCCCGAGCGTGTAGCCGATCAGCCCCGCGGGGCTCGACCCCGCGCCTCCGGCCAGGAGCAGGACGCCAGTTGCGAGAGCGACGCCGGTCGGCCAGGCGAGCTGGCGCGCGAGCGAGTGGAGCGAGGCGCGCCGCCAGGCGACGACGGGCCCGATGCCCATGAGCAGGACGAGGGGCAGGCCGAAGACAATCGCGAAGAAGTCGTAGTAGGGCGCCCCCACGGACACCGCGACCCCTCGCAGGGCCTCGGACAGGAGCGGGTAGATGACGCCCCAGAGGATCGTCAGCGCGAGCGCGACGAGGAAGAGGTTGTTGTAGAGGAACGCCGCCTCCCGGGAGAGGAGCGACTCCATGCGCGTCTTCGAACGCAGCTGCGGCAGCCGCGTGAGGATCATCGTGATCGAGAAGGCCGCGACGACCGCGATGAAGCCCAGGAAGAACGGCCCGATCGAGGACTGCGTGAAGCTATGGATCGAGCTGATGACGCCGCTCCGCGTCAGGAACGTCCCGAACAGCGACAGCGTGAAAGCTCCGGCCACGAGCACGACGTTCCAGACGCGCAGCATGTCCTTCTTCTCCTGCACCATCACCGAGTGGAGAAAGGCCGTGGCCACGAGCCAGGGCATCAGCGCGGCGTTCTCGACCGGGTCCCACGCATACCAGCCGCCCCAGCCGACCTCCTCGTAAGCCCACTTGGCGCCGAGGAGGACGCCGAAGCCGAGGAACGTCCATGCGGCGAGCGTCCAGCGCCGGGTGACCACAATCCAGCGCTCGTCGACCCGCCGCGACGCGAGTGCGGCCATCGCGAACGCGAAGGGCACGGTCAGCCCCACGTAGCCGAGGTACAGCATCGGTGGGTGGGCGATCATGTACGGGTTCTGCAGGCTCGGGTTCATGCCCGCGCCGTCGGCGGGCGCCACCTGCGTGTCGAAGGGGCTCGCGACGACCACGAGCAGGAAGACGAAGAAGAGCGCGACACCGCCGACGATCGGGACCGTCCACGGGAGCACCTCGCGCACGAGCCGGCGGTTGAGGGCCACGGCCGCGGAGGCCGCGCCGGTGAGCACGAAGAGCCAGAGGAGAAGCGACCCCTCCTGCCCGCTCCAGAACGCCGCGAGCGTGTAGCCGGTCGGCAGTTCGCGGCTCGTTAGGCGTGCGACGTAGTCGAACGAGAAGTCGTTGCGCGCGAGCGCCGCCAGGAGCACGAGCGAGGCGACTCCGACCGCCGCGAACGCCGCGAAGAGCGCGTTCGTGGCCGAGTCGAGCACCCGCCGGCGCCCACGGTAGGCCCCATAGGCGCCCGCGAGAACGGCATAGAGGATCAGGCCGAAGGCGGCGACGAGGGCTGCGCGGCCCAGTTCGGGCACGCTAGTCCTCCGGCGCGTACTTCGACGGGCACTTCGTGACGAGCGAGTCCGGCGTCGCCACGAACGTCCCCTCGACGAGCTTGCCCTTCACGTAGACCTCGCGGCCCACCTTGAAGAGATCGGGCACCGAGCCCGTGTAGACGACGGGCACCGTCGCCTCGCCCTCGATGTCGCGGAGCGTGAACGCGAGCCTGGACTCGTCTTCGGCCTCGTCCACCGGGCCGACGACGACGCCGGCCAGGCCGACCTCACCGGTCTTTCCGGCCAGCTCGCTCGGCTGCAGGGACGGCGTCCCGCCCGCGAGGCTCGTCCAGATCAGGAAGATCGCCAGCACCGCCGCAACCGAGAGGGCGACGACGAGGCGCACCGGATTGCGCCGCTTTGCCACGCTCCGAGTTTACCCGGGGCTTCGAGCGCTACTCGGGGGTAGCCGCGTCGACGGGCTTGCGCTCGGGGATGCGATAGCCGTGGTCGCGGCACAGGCTCCCGGGCGCGTCCTCGGTGAGCGCGTCGCAGTAGCCCTTGCCGTACGCGGCGCGCAGGAACGCGGCGACGACGTCGAGGTTCCACTCGGAGATGCCGCACGCCTCGCCCCAGAGGTCGGCGAGCCGCAGGTCGATGTCCAGCTCGAGCAGCTCGATGCGCGAAGGTCGCTTGGCCATGCGTGTGAAGGTAGCCGGGTGATCGGACGGAGTACGGCGGCAGATACGCTCTCGCCGCATGGCCCAGACCCGCATCGGCCCGGCCCGCGTCCCCTCCCGGGAAACCCCTGAGGAAGCCATTTCGCTGCTCCTCGAGCGGGGCTACACGGCCTGCGAGATCGACTTCGAGGGCAAGTTCTGGATGGACTATCCATGGGCCGAGCGCTTCGGGGAGCTCGCGCGCGAGAACGACATCGCGCTCTCGGTTCACGCGCCGATCGCGGGTTTCATGGGCCACCTGGAGCGCGACAAGAAGTACAACATGGCCACGGGGATGCTCGACCATTCCGCGGGGGTCGCGGTCTCCTCCGGCGCCGAGCTCGTCGTCTTCCACCCGGGCTTCTATCTCGGCCGGGAGCGCGAGGACGCGCTCGCGTCGGTCGTGGACCAGCTCGGCTCCTTGCGCGAGCGGCTCGAGGGCAAGGGGCGCGCCGTCCCGTTCGGCATCGAGGTGATGGGCCGTGTGCGCGACCTTGGCAGCCTCGACGACGTCCTCTGGATCGCCGAGCGCGTCGACTGGGTGCGCCCGGTCATCGATTTCGCCCACATGCACGCGACCTCGGATGGCGCCTACGTCGAGGTCGAAGCGTTCGCCGACGCGCTCGCGCGAGCAGATTCGGTTCTGGAGGACGGCGCCCCGTTCCACATCCACTTCTCCGACATCGCGTACGCCAACCGGAACGAGACGAAGCACCTGCCCTACGGCGAGGGAACGCTCAGGGCCGATCCGCTGGCGGAGGCCCTGACGCTCTTCGAGCGCCCTGCGACCGTGATCTCCGAGTCGCCGGACGAACAGTCGAGCCAGGCCATTCGCTCGATCCTGCTCGGCTCGCACGTCTAGGAGCGTCTCCGGCCACCCCGGTCGCGGGGACACCGCATGAAAATCACTGGCGACCGGCGTCGTAGGTAGGAGAGGTTCTCTTGTCTTGACGCATGATCCTCGTCGATCCTGCTCGACTCGCGCGTCGAGCGTTTCGGCCACCCGCCGGATGGGGAATCCAGCGCGAGAGATGTCGCTGCAGGCAGATCGGATGCGTGAGAACGAGGAGCTGTTCCGGACGGCCAACGAGCGGCTGGTCGAGCAGGTGGCGGACGACGCACAGGCCGACCGCCTCGTGCCCTTCCTGTGCGAGTGCGCGGACGACCTCTGCATGGCGCGCATGGAGATGACGTTCGACCAATACCGAGGTGTGCGCGCGGACTCCGACACGTTCGCGGTCGTGCCCGGTCACGCCGTCGACGGGGAGGTCGTCGTGCGGGAGGTGGAGTCGTTCCACGTAGTGCAGAAGGAGGCGACGTGAGCGGAGAAGAGCGCGGAGATCGACGCAAGTACCAGATCGCGCGCAACGAGGCGCTTTTCCGGGAGGTCAACGAGCGCGTGCAGGAGATCAGCGAGGATCGCGCCACCCTGACGACGGACTTCGTCTGCGAGTGTGGGGACGCCGGCTGCACCGAGACGGTCCCGCTGCGCGACGAGGAGTACGAGCATATCCGGGCGGATCCCCTCTTCTTCGCCATCGTGCCCGGGCACGAGATTCTGGACGTCGAAGAGGTCATTGCGCGCAACCAGCGCTACTTCGTCGTGCGCAAGTACGTCGCCGAAGCAGTGATCGCGCAGCAGACCGACCCGCGCAGCTGACTCTCGCGCGCACGCCGGCGCTCAGGAAAACTGGGGCGATGCCAACCCCGCCCCCGCTCTACGGATCGGAGCAGTCGCGCTTCGCGCGCTACCTCGAGCGGCGCGAGGAGCGCGATCCCGACCCCGTGGCGCGCGAGCTGCGCCGCCGGTTGCTCGCCGGGCTGCGCGGCCGGGTGATCGAGGTCGGGTGCGGGGACGGGCGGGCGTTCGAGCACTATCCGCCCGCAGTCACGCGCGTCCTCGGCGTCGAGCCCGATGCGAACGCGCGCACCGCGGCCCTGGAACGGGCTGCCGAGACGCGGGTGCCGATCGAGGTCGTGGAAGGCGTCGCCTCGCCGCTTCCTGCGGAGGACGCGTCCTTCGACGCCGCCGTCCTCGTGTGGGTGCTCTGCAGCGTCCCGAACCCGGCCGCAGCCCTCCAGGAGCTCCGGCGCGTTCTCGTGTCCGGCGGCGAGCTGCGCTTCTACGAGCACGTGCGCTCGGAGAACGCCGCGTTCCGGGCAGTCCAGCGCGCCGGCGACGGGCTCTTCTGGACACGCGCGCTGGGCGGCTGCGAGACGACCCGGGACTCTGTCAGGGCCATCGAGGAAGCCGGCTTCGAGATTGCCTCGCTCGACCGAGGCTTCCAGTGCTCGACGGTGCTGACGATCACAGCGGCGCCGTACGCCCTCGGCGTCGCGCGGAACCCCGGAGGCCGAGTGACCGAGGGCGAAGCTTCGTAGCTAGGTGTCCGCGTCATCCCCCTCGGACGCCGGCCCTCCACGTGCCTCCTTCGCCGAGGGCTGCCCTACGCCCTATCATCGGCCCGATGGAAGGCGAGGGGCGTGTGCTCACGCCGAGTGAGCGGGCGGGGCTCGAGCTCCAGGCCGGGCGTCTCATCCACGTCTTCATGGGCAGCGAGCAGCGGCTTCGCCGGCCGGTCGACCTGGCCGAGCTGACCGACATCCCCGAGCTCGCGGGCGGCCCAGGCCGCGAGCAGGTCGCCGCGGTTGCGCGCTCCCTGCCTCCGAAGGCGAAGACATAGCCGAGCGGCCCCCCGGCGAGCCGACGTCCCCGGAGCGCGTGGCCTGGATCGTCGGCCTCGAAAGCGATCCGGTTCGGCGCAACCTCCTGATCACCCAGTGCTACCACGACCTTTCGGCGGCGCTTGGGAAACGCCTCGGCGCGGAGCACGCGAACTGGTGCACGTTCGCCACGTGGGCCTCACGCACCGCCGGACGCTTCATCCGCGACGAGGAGGTGCCCGCCGCCTTCCGCGACGTGCTCACCGGCTCGACTCACCTCGACCACGGCATCGAGCGGGCCAATCTGGCGCTCGGCCGGTTCCACGCCGACGCGGCGATCCCCAAGGACGTCGTCCTCGACATCGCCCGTCGCATCGTCCACGAGGTAGGCGAGCTGATCACGCGGGGGAACCTTGCCGTCTTCAGCGAGCTCGGGCCGGTCTTCGCGCGAGCGATTGCCGCGCTCGACGAGGACGGGGACGACGCTGCCCTGCGGCGGCTCGGCGAGACCCTGACAGAGGGCTCCAGCGACCGCGGCGGCCAGACGCGGCTTCGCCTCGCCCTCAACGGCTACGCGCGGGCGCGCTCCGAGCCGAGCCCGCACCGGCAGGCGGAGCTCATGCTCCTGGCGAACGCGCGCATCGGCCTGCACGAGCAGATCAGGCTTCAGCCCTTTATCGCCGGCTCGATCGAGGCGCCGGTCCGCCTCGCCCTGCTCGACCCGGCGGACGAGGCCGCGCGCCACCTCCCGCGAGGGCTGCGGACGCTCTGCCGCGGCGCCCTACGGCTCGCCCTCCGCGACGCGTCCAAGGCGGTCGAGCGGCACTGGGAGGAGCTGTGCACGCGCGAGCTCATGACCCTCCAGCTGCCGGGCGAGACGCTCCTCCTCGGCCGGCAGCTCCCAGCCCCGCAGGGGCAGCCGCTCTACCCCGCGCTGCTCGATCCGGTCGACGACCCCGAGACGCTGGACTTCCTGCGCCGGCAGGACGCCGACCACCCGGCGCCCCTGGGCGGCGCGGTCAACTGGACGGAGCTCGCCGACCGGATGCGCTACATCGTCGACCTGTTTCGGTCGCGCCAGCTGGACGCCGCGCTGCAGGGTGGGCCGTTCACGGACGACCAGCAGCGGCAGCTCAACGCGGGCCTGCCCGTGACGAGACCGCTCTAGGTTCGCGCCGGAGGCTCCACGGGCCCCCGGCGTCCATGCGGCTGCTCTCGCCGGTAGCCGCAAGCGCAACCGTTATTTCACGGCTATCGCGGGACGTGAACTAGGCGGGCGGGGCGAGCCTGAGACCGCCGCTGCTGCCCGCCTCCAGGATCTCGACCGTGCGCTCGTCGCCGGGGCGGCGCCACGACTCGCCGAGCTTCTCGTCCAGCGTCGCCTCGAGCTGGCCGGTCACGGCGAGCTCCTGGACGATGTCCGCGCCGCCGACGAGCTCGCCCGCGACGAAGACCTGCGGGATCGTCGGCCAGTTCGACAGCGCCGAGAGCTCCTGGCGGATGCTCGGATCGGGGAGCACGTCGACGGTGGTGAAGCCCGCGCCGACGGACCGCAGCGCCTGCATCGCGCGGTCGGAGTTCCCACAGTAGGCCTGCTCGTGGGTCCCCTTGATGAAGGCGACCACGGGCTCCTGCTCGATTGTGTCCTTGATGCGCGCGCGGAGGTCGCTCATGCCTCTCCCCTCGTTGTGATTCGCAACTCGTGGATCGTTCCGTCCTGGAGCGGCTGCGCCAGGGCGTCGTAGACGAGACGGTGCTGGTCGACGAGCGAGAGGCCGCCGAAACGACCGTCCACGACGGTGACGTGGAAGTGATCGCCGCCGCCGGTCCGGTCGACGACCGCCAGCTCGGCGGCCTCCGGGAAGGCCGTGCGGAGGAGCTCCTCGAGCCGCTCGCTCATCGCGATCGAAGATACCAGCCAGGAACACCGCTACGATCCAGGCCAGATGCGTCGTCTCATCGGGGTCACGATCGTCTCGACGCTGCTTGCGCTCGGCACCGCCGGGCCGGCTGCGGCGATTCCCGGACCGGAGGCGAAGGAATGGGCGGCGAAGATCGCGCGCCTCGGGGCGCGTCCGGCGGGCGGCCTGAACGAGCGCCGCGCCGCGGAGATCGTGCGCCGCCGCCTGGCCACGCTCGGGTACTCGGTGAACATCCAGCGCTTCACGCTCCCGAACGGGAGGACGTCGCGAAACGTCGTCGGGCGCACGACGGGGCCGGTGCGCGTGATCATCGTGGCGCACATGGACGGCGTCCACGGGACGTCGGCCGCGAACGACAACGCCTCGGGTGTCGGCGTCCTCCTCACGGTCGCACGGTTTCTAGCCGGCGAGGACGGCGTGCTGGTGGCCGCGATGGGCGCCGAAGAGCGCATGGTCACGGGCTCGTCGTGGCACCTCGGCTCGAGGCGGCTGACCAGCGGGTTCACGCCCACGCAGAAGGCGGGCGTCCGGCTCGCGCTCTCCATCGACATGGTCGGGTTCGGGCCGACCCTCAACGTCCGGGGGCTCGAGTCGAACGCGAACCGCTCGGCACGCCGGCTCCTCAACTCCGCTCGCGCCCGCGGCATCCGTGCCACGTACCTGAGGGATACGGGGCAGTCGGACCACGACGACCTCACGCGCGGCGGCATCCCCGCGGCCTGGATCGAATGGCGCTGGGACACGTGCTGGCACCAGCCGTGCGACCGGATCGGCAGGCTCCAGCCCAACAAGCTCCGCGACGCCGGTCGCGTCGTGCTCGGCGCGGCCCGCGCGGTCGTCCAGTAGCGGCACCTTTAGGACCTTCGGGGGACTCGGAGAGCCCTACCCCGTTCGGGGGACGACAGGCTCACCCTCCCGAGCCGATGATGCGAGTGCCGCAATGAACGAAGACGCCGCGCGAATTCCCGAGTTCGGGACGGGCCTCAAGGCCCGCCTCGAGCGGTCGGACCACCCACCTGTTCGGCTCGAGACGCCCTCGTGCCGCGACCTCCTGCTCCTGTACGGAGAGGACATCGCAGCCGACCGGCCGACGACCGAGCGCGTGCTAGTGGGCGCGGACCTCGCGAGACGCGGCGCACACGGCGCTGCCGCCGCGTAGCGCCATGTCCGGAGGTCTGACCGACAAGCTGAGGGGCTCCCTCGAGGGGTACCTCGCGCGCAGCGCGGCCGAGCTCGACGAGAGGGGCGCCGAGCACGCGGAACGCGTTGCCGAGCTCGAAGCCGCGGCCGCGGAGCTGGAGGAAGCAGAGCGCGAGCTCGACGAGCGCACGCGCCGCCTCGAGGAGCTCGGGCCGATGCCGGCGAGGCTCGCCCGCGCCGTCGACGAGGTGCTGACGATCCTCGACGCCCGCGCCGGCAAGCTGGCGGACGAGTCCGCGGCGCTGCAGGACAAGCTTCGCGAGCTCGCCGAGGCCGACGCCGAGCTGGCTGCACGAGAGCGGATGTTCACCGAGAAGACCGACCGACTTCGCGTCGAGCAGCGGAGGCTGGCCGACCGTGAGAAGGAGCTCGCCGAGTACCAGCGCGACCTCCTCGACCCCGACGCGGCGCTCGGCACGCAGTGGGTCGCCCAGCGCGACCGCTCCTTCGCCGAGGCCGAGACCATCCTCGAGGAGCGCCGGCGCGAGCTCGACGCGCGCGAGCACGAGCTCGAGGACCGCCGCGTGCATGACGGCACCGCCTTCCAGCTTCGCCAGGAAGAGCTGGACCGCACCGACCGCGAGCTGACCGAGCTCCGCGAGCGCCTCGAGCGCCGCGAGCAGGAGCTGAACGCCTATGTCGCGCAGCTCCAAGACGGCTTCAATCGCGGTTAGCTACAACTCCGGAATCGCTCGCCTCCTCGCACTCGCCTCGACCGGCGTCCTCGCGGCGTTGAGCCTGGCCGCTCCCGCCTCGCCCGCGCCCATCGAGGATCAGCGGCTGCGCGGCGTCCGCACCTGGGCGATGGCCATCGGCACGGGCGCGCTCGCGGACGTCATGCGCCGGCCGGGCGCGTTCGACCTCGTGGTCGTGGACGGCGAGGAGGTCACGCGCGCGCAGGTCCTTCGGCTCCGCCGGCACGGCACGCTCGTGCTCGGCTACCTGTCCGTGGGGACGATCGAGAGCTATCGCTGGTGGTACGCGGCAGCCGAGCCGTACAAGCTCGAGCTCTGGGGCGACTGGGGCGAGTGGTACGCGGACGTCTCGCGCCTCGGCTTTCGCGACCTGCTTGCCACCCGGGTCGCACCCGGCATGCTCAACAAGGGGCTCACCGGGCTCTTCCTCGACAACACCGACATGGTCGAGACGCACGCCGCGCAGCGCACCGGGATGCAGGGGCTCGTCCGCCGGCTCGCGCGCCTCGCCCACTCGCGCAACCGCCTCCTCTTCACGCAGAACGGCCAGTCGTCGATCGGGCCCACGCTGCGGTATTACGACGGCTGGAACCGCGAGGACGTGACGTATTCATACGATTTCGATACCGACCGATACGTTCGGGTAGGTTCGGCCGAGAGGCGCTCCGCACTGGCGGCCGTTCGGAGGATCCGGGCGCGCGGGCTCCTCGTCACGACGATCGACTACCTGCCGTCCGGCCGCCCCGGAGCCACGGCGGAAGCCCGACGAAATGCCTGTCGCGCGGGCGCCTTGCCCTACGTGAGCAACATCGGGTTGACCCGCGTTCCGCGGGCCACCGCCTGCTGAGCGGAACCTTCCGAAACATCCTCGAGAGGTATCTCTGAAAGGCCGTCAAGGCTTGGAAAATCGTGGGCAGAACCTAGACTTGCCCGCCTCTCAGATGTAAAGGAAGATTTAGCACGGCACCGGTCAATGCGGCCTCATTGCAGCCGGCGCCTCCGGAGACATCCAGTGGTAGGAGGGGAGAGTTGCGGCGTACTTTCGCTTGTCTCGTTGCGGGACTGGCCCTGTTTCTCGTTCACGCGAGCGGCGCTTGGGCGGCTGACAAGACCCTGGACCTCAAGGTCCTGGTCATCTCGACCGGGAGCGCGAGTGTCGATCCCGGGCTCGACCTCATGGACGACCTCCTCAACGAGGTCGGCGTCCCCTACGACGTCCTCGATTCGAGCAGCCAGGTCCTGACCCCGGAGCAGCTCTCGAGCGGCGACCACGGCTTCTACAACGGGATCATTCTCACCAACTCGGAGCTGTTCCTCCCCGACGGGACCGGATCGGGCTTCAACTTCCTCGAGTGGGACGTGCTGCACGCTTTCGAGCGCGACTTCGCCGTGCGCGAGTCGGTGCTCTCGGGCTTCCCCGCGACAAATCCCGGCCTGGGGCTCGACTACGGCA
Source organism: Gaiellaceae bacterium (assembly GCA_036824235.1). Taxonomy (GTDB): domain Bacteria; phylum Actinomycetota; class Thermoleophilia; order Gaiellales; family Gaiellaceae; genus JAIBJN01. The sequence goes on from DAITAN010000006.1 coordinate 11,246, forward strand.
TGACCGACATCATCGCGGGCAACAACTTCCAGGGCATCTGGCAGGCGCCGGCCGGCGGCACGGAGATCTTCGAGTACGTCAACGAGGCGAACCCGCTGCCCATCACCGACTTCGCGTTCGCCGGACGGCCCTTCGTCGTCTATGCCGGCGAGCCGCGCGACACGGGCCTCGGCCCGCACGTCCAGCCGCTCCTCAACTGGCAGGACGACCTCTCGAAGACCTTCGTCTCGTACCTTCGCTACGACGACGGCCGCGAGGTGCTGCTCTCGACGATTTCGAACGCCTGGTTCCTCATCCACTCGCAGGTGCTCGCGTACGAGTTCCTCAACTTCGCCACGAAGGGCGTCTTCATCGGCTCGCGGGAGGTCTACCTCGAGTCGCACGTGGACGACCTCTTCCTCGAGAACGAGCTCTGGGATCCGACCACGAACACGACGGACTTCAGCAGGAGCTTCCGCATGGACGCCGCCGCGGTGCAGAACACGCGCGCGTCCGTCGACGCGCTCCGCGCGGGCCACGCTTCCGCCTCGAGCTTCAAGGTCGACTTCGCGTTCAACGGCTCCGGCGCGGTGCCGACGTTCCGCGCGCGGCCCGACGCGCTCCTCGGCTCGGTCGCGGACACGTTCGTGCGTCAGACCGATCCCAACGAGAACTTCGGGACGCGGACAGAGGGCGAGGTCAGGGTCCGGACCGGCGATAGCAAGCGGACGTTCCTCCGCTTCGACCTCTCCAGTCTCGCGGGCTCGGCCGCCGAGAAGGCGACGCTGACGCTCTTCACCGACGGCAGCGACGAGATCAACGCGAAGATCTGCCCCGTCACCAACTCGTGGGACGAGGGTCGCGGCGGCTCGCAGAACGCGACCTGGGTCAACCGCAAGACCGGCATCCGCTGGACGGCCGCGGGCGGCGACTTCAACGCCTCCGCCTGCGTCCCATTCCGGCTGCGCAACGAGCGCTACGTGGCGATCGACATCACGGCGATCGTTAAGAGCTGGCTCGCCGGCGCCCCCAACAACGGCCTGATCATCGTCGGGACGACCTCGGGCTATGGCGAGGTGAGCCTGCGCGAGGACTCGACCAGCAAGCGCCCGAGCCTGCTCGTCAAGTTCGCGCCCGAGATCATCGACGACCCCGCCGAGACCGCCGAGACCGACCTGCGGCCGGTCGCCGACACGTTCCTGCGCCAGCAGGAGTCGATTTCGAACTTCGGCAACCGCACCAAGGGCGAGGTCAGGCTGCGGAGCGGCGAGAACAAGCGGACGCTCATGCGCTTCAACCTCGCCGGCGTGACCGCGCCGGCGCAGAACGCCACCCTCACGCTGTGGACCGAGGGCTCCGAAGAGCCCAACGCCAAGGTCTGCGCCGTCACGAGCGCCTGGGACGAGGGCAACGGCGCGCTCCTCTCCGGCGCCACCTGGCTGACGCGTAGGACGATCACGCCCTGGGCGGCGAGCGGTGGTGACTTCAGCTCCTCGAGCTGCGTCGCGTTCCGCCTGCGCAACCAGCGCTACGTCTCGGTCGACGTGACCGGAATCGTCAACTCCTGGCTGGGAGGCGCGAGCGCCAACAACGGCTTCATCGTCGTCGGGACGACCTCGGGCTTCGGCACGATCGGGCTCCGCGAGGACTCCACCTCGAAGCGCCCCCTGCTGCGCATCAGCGGCGGCAGCACCAGCCTCGACGAGCTGACGACGGGAATCGTCCAGAACAAGGACGCCTTCCGGTTCATCAACCACACCTACACGCACCAGGACATGGACGCAGGCGCCGGCCTCGCCGACTACGACTTCTCGCGGAGCGAGATCCTCCAGAACCGCGACACGTGGACGCGGCTCGGCCTGCCCGAGAAGGTGCAGAACGACGCCGCCCTCGTCACCGGCGAGCACTCCGGCCTGCGCGACCGGCGCGGCAACGAGGACCCGCTCGACGACATCAACTATCCGGCCGGCATCAACACGCAGCTGATGCAGGCGGCCCAGGACGCCGGCGTCCGCTACCTCGCCTCGGATGCGTCGCACCCGACGCAGGCGGCCGAGCAGTTCGTGCCCGGCTTCAACCTGCTTCTGCTCCCGCGCTACCCGACGGCGGTGTTCTACAACGCGACGACCCCGGCCGAGAACGCCGACGAGTACAACTACATCTTCCACGAGCGGTTCCTCGAGGCCGGGCAGAATCCCTGCGCGATCCCCGGGGCGATCTGCTCGCCGCGGACGTACGAGCAGATCCTCGCGGCGGAGGCGGACACGACGCTGCGGCACATGCTGAGCTACAAGGCCTGGCCGCACTTCTTCCACCAGTCCAACCTCCGGAACTACGACGGCACCGGGTCGACGCTGCTGTTCGACTGGCTCGACGCCGTGTTCGACCGCTACGAGACGCTGATGGTCCTCCCGGTCCGGAGCCTCCCGTACTACGAGATCGGCAAGCGCACCGAACAGCGCCTCGCCGCCCGTGGCGCGGGTGTCCGCGGGACGATCAACCTGACCACGAACGTCGTCATGCTCCTCTCCGACAGCCCCGCGACCGCGTCGGTCACGGGCGTCGCCGGCGGGCAGCTGTACGGCGGTCAGAGCATCAGGTCCTTGGCCCTCGGCCCAGCCGCTCAGGCATTCGCGGTCGAGCGGTCACTGGGCCAGTAGTCACCGCGGGGGGAGCTGCGCGTTGCGCGTCGCACTGGTCACCGAGGGCACCTACCCCTTCGAGCGGGGCGGGGTCGCGACGTGGTGCGAGCAGCTGATCACGGGGCTGCCGGACCACGAGTTCGACGTCGTCGCCATCGTGGCGCACCCGTTCCAGCGCGCCAGGTACACGCTGCCGCCGAACGTCCGGAAGATGCGGACGGTCCCGCTGTGGGGGATTCTCTCGTACGTCGACGAGCGGCTCGACCTGACGGGCAAGGAGCGGCGGGCTCGACGGCGGCGCACGGATGCGGCCGAGGTCGAGACCGAGTTCGTGCCGGCCTGGGCGCGCCTCACGCGCGAGATGCTGAGCGCCGAGCCCTCCCCCGACGAGCTGCTCGCCACGTTCCTCGAGCTCGCCGACTTCCTCGAGAGCCACGACCCGGACAAGACGTTCGCGTGCAGGTCGGTCTGGCAGACTTTCGCCGACGAGTGGGCGGCGGCCGCGCCTGCGCACGCACGACCGACGTTGCGGGACGTGATCGAGGTACTGCACGTCCTGCGGCGCCTGCTCTCCGTACTGGCCTTGCCGCCGCTCGAGGCGGACATTGTGCACGGCACCGCCGCGGGCGTCTCGTCGCTCCTCGGCATCGTCACCAAGGCGCGCAAGGGGACGCGCTTCGTCCTCACCGAGCACGGCGTCTTCGTCCGCGAGGCGTTCATCGCCCAGGCAAAGCCGTCCGTGTCGAGCGCGGTTCGCCACCTGCTCGGCCGCTTCGCGGTCGGGACAGCGATGGCCGCGTTCAAGTCGGCCGACGAGGTGCTGCCCGTGGCGGAGTTCAACAAGCGGTGGGAAGTCGCGCTCGCGACCGACCCAGCGAAGATCCGCGTCGTCTACAACGGCGTCGACCCGGTCACGCACCGCCCGTCGCCGTTTCCGACCGGACGCCCCACGCTGGTCTCGGTCGGCCGCATCGACCCCCTCAAGGACCTGAAGACGATGATCGAGGCCGCGGCGGTCGTGCACGCCGAGCGGCCCGACGTCCTCGTCGACATCTACGGGCCGGTTCCGAACGGAAACGAGCGCTACTACCAGGAGCTGCTCGAGCTCCGTGAGAAGCTCGGCCTCGAGGAGACGGTCCGCTTCATGGGCCCGACGACCAACGTCGCGGCCGCGTACGGGACCGGCCACATCGTCCTCGTCACGTCGATCTCGGAGGGCTTCCCGTTCGCCGTCGTCGAGGCCATGATGAACGCGCGGCCCGTCGTGGCGACCGGTATCGGCGGCATCCCGGAGGCCCTCGGGGACACCGGCCTGATCGTCGAGGCGCGCAGCCCCGACCAGGTCGGGCTCGCCTGCCTCGGGCTTCTCCGCGATCTCGACAAGGCCGAGCAGCTCGGCGTGGACGCGCGCGCCCGCGCGCTCGACAACTTCACGATGGCGCGCTTCCTCTTCTCCTACCGGCAGATCTACGCGAGGGCGCGGGTATGACCCCGAGCGAGGCACTCGCCCGCGTCGTCAGTCTGAGCCGCGCCGACGGCCCGTCGCCGGGCCTGCCGCCCTTCGACCCCGAACACGAGGCGCTCGCCGAGACCGCAACCGACGCGCTCGAGCTCGCTGCACTCCTCGAGGCTGGCGGGATCACGGACCGGCGTGTCCAGGAGGACTACGGCTACGAGAACGTCTTCGCCTACGCGCGAGAGCTGTTCACGGAGACCGAGCGTCGGGCGACGGTCGCCGTGCGCCCCGAGTCCGACATCACGTTCACGCCCGCGCGCTCGACGGCACGCCTCGCCCCCATCCTCACCGTCCTCTTTCTGCAGGCGATCCTCGGCGACCAGCTGGCGAACCTGAGCCGGGGTGAGCTGGCGGCGGCGCTCGTCATCCCGATGCTCGGCAGCGCCGTCGTGCTTGCGCCGGCCGGGTACCTGGGCAGCCGTTACGTGGTCTGCGGCTACATGCGCCCCGGCGCGGCCGCCGCTCTGCGGCTCCTCTGGGTGGGCACGGCCCTCCTCGCACTCGCGGTCATCGGCGGGACGATCGCCGCCTCGGGGCTCGGCATGCTCGGCTCGGAATGGGGCTTCGCCACCGTCGGGCTCGTCTCCGCAGCGCTCTGGGCGCTCGTCAGCCTTCTCCTTACCCTGGAGAAGGAGCTGCACGTCCACGGCGCGGTAATCGCCGCGCTCGGCGTCGGCCTCCTCGTCGCGTCGTTCTCGGGGGTCACGGTCGGCACGGCGGCCGGGGCAGTCGCCTTTGCGGCCTGCGGGACCTTCGCGGTGGCCATAGCGCTTCTGCGCAGCCCGCCGATGTCGACGCGCGTGCCGCCGCTGCGGCGTCAGATGCGGAGCCTCTTCCCGGCGGCGTTCTACGGGGTTCTCGGTCCCGTGATCGTGCTCGCCGACTGGCCCGCCGCCCACCTGCTGGGCGTCGACCGCACCGGCCTGCTCGTGCTGACGACCGCCGCCACCTTCGCGGTAGTCGCCGCCGTCCTCTTCTACGAGCTCTCGCTCGCCAGGCTCCAGCGCAGCGCCGAAGAGGTCCTGGCCGACACGAACGTCGACTCCGAGGACGCGCTGACCGCGTGGACGGGCTCGGAGCTCGGCCTGCGGCGGCGTGTTGCCGTCGCCGGCGTGGTCGGAGTCGTCGCCCTCGTCGTCGGTATTGCGGCCCTGCTCGCCGGCTACACCGGGAGCCTCAGCTGGAACGACGCGGGCTTCCTGGCGATGAGCGTCGCCGGCTATGCCGCGGTTGGCGTCCTGCACGGAGAGCTGCTCGTTCTCGTCTGGCTCGGGCGGACGGGCCCCGCGATCGGCATCCAGGCCGTCGTCGCGGCCTTCGCGGTTGGCGCCTCGTTCCCGCTCACCGCCGTGCTCGGCGTGTGGGCGGGCCCCGCCGTCTTCCTCATCATCTGCCCGGTTGGCATCGCGCTCACCCGAGCCGTCACGTCGCGGGCGGTCGCGGACGGCGCGTACTCGTTCTACCGCGCGGCCTTCTAAGGTACGCGGGGATGCCCCGCGCGCCGCTCCCACCCGAGCTCCAGCGCTTCGTCGAGAAGCCGCGGCAGGCAGTCGTGGGCACTGTGCGCGACGACTCGGCGCCCGTAACGACGCCGTGCTGGTACGGCGTCGATGCGGACGGACGCATCTTCATCTCGATGGGCGACGACAGCCACCGGCTCCGCCACCTGCAGGCGAACCCGCGCGTGGCGCTCACGGTGCTCGGCGACAACTGGTACTCGCACGTGTCCATCCTCGGCCGCGCGGTCGAGTTCAGGCCGGATCCCGACCTGGCCGACATCGACGAGCTCTCCCAGCGCTACGAGAGCGAGGCGTACGACGATCGGGAGTACCGCGGCGTGACCGCGTTCATCGAGATCGAGCACTGGCACACGTGGGGCGATCCCGCCGCAGAGGCCTGAGCGCTCACTCGCGCGCGTTTTCGCCGCTGCACGGTGCCAGCCGGAATGCGTCGCCCCGCTCTTCGCCGCAGATCCACTCCCCGTCGATGGCGGGATCCTTGTAGCGGCCCTGGAACGAGGGCCCGCGCGGCGCCTGCGAGAGGTCGCAGTACGCGCCAGCGAGGATGCACTCCTGCGAGCCCCAGTGGCCCGGGAAGGCGTTCCAGAGGGCCGGCTCGCCGTCCTCGTCGATCGGCAGCGGCCTCAGGCAGCCGTCGCAGCTCTCGTCGTCGTTGTGTGACCAGGGCAGGCCGCCGTCGTAGCGCGCCTCCGGGAGGCCCCCGACCTCCTGGCTGCAGCTGCTGCTGAAGCACGTGTCCGGATAGGACGCGTGGCTGTTGCGGGCTACGAAGACGACGGGCCGCACGCCGTTGTCCCCCACCGCGGGAAGGACGAAGCTGTCCCAGATCTCGGCAAGCGCCTCGGCGCGCGGGCTCCGGAGGCTCTCCCACGCGCGCTCGAGCGTCCGCTCCCACGAGTACGAGAGCAGATGGGCGTGCTGCGCGTAGCGCACGGCCGTCGGCCCCCACAGCTCGCCGCCGACGTCCACGCACGACTCCGAGACCTCCTCGCACTGCGCGAGGACGACGGTGATCCCCTCCCAGTCGCCTGCATGCTCCTGACACGTGAAGGGCGGCGTCCGGAAGCCTGGGCCGCAGAAGACCTTGTCGGCGACCGGGGACGGGTTCCGCGAGTAGAACCACCAGTAGTCCACGAAGACGCGGTCCTCCCCGCGGACGACGTGGTAGTAGTAGGCGCTCTCGTCCCCTCCGCCCCGCGGCGCCGTCCCGGAGTCGTCGATGTCCAGGTAGTCGAAGCTCTCGTCGATCTGCTCGGAGTTCGTGATGTCCGGGCAGTTGTCGGCGATCAGGTACTTGCGGCACATGTTGATCCGGTTCGCAGCGATCGCAGCGTCGATGTCGAGCGGATAGCGCCGCTCGCCGGAGTCGAAGAAGAGCAGTGGGCGGAACGCCGCGGCGAGCTGCGCGTCAGAGCCTTCGGCCGCCGCACGCGGAACGGGGATCGCTTCGGGCACGAGGTCCTCGGGCGTCAATGGTTTCTGGACGAGCAGGAAGACGATCAGCAGCCCGATGGACACGAGCGTGACCTTCCAGAGGGCCGGCGCCGTCTTCGGGCGGCCCTTGTGGCGGCTCGTGAAGACGAGGACGGTCGCGACGAGCAGCGGGACGAAGAGGAAAACGAGCCCCGCGAGCCAGTTCACGAGCGTGATCGGCACGCCGACGAGCACGAACATCGTCGCGGCGAGCGCGCGCGGGAGCGCCGAGACCTCGTTCTGTTTCTCCCGCAGGAGGAAGACGAGCAGCCGGCCGAGGATCCAGAACGCGAGCGTGGTGATCACGAGCGCGAACGCGAGGTCGCCCCAGAGCCCCCCGCCCCGCAGCATCCAGTTGACCAGCAGCAGGAACGCGATGGCGATCAGGAGGGAGACGACGAACGCCCCCATGCGCAGGGCCCGCCCCTTGTCGGGGAGGCCGTGCATCCACGCGAGCGCACGATCCCATTTCGCCCAGAGCCACGCCTTCAGCCGCACGTGGGAAGTCTCGTCCTGGGAGCGGACGGCCCGGGGCGCGGCCGCTTCAGGATCGGTGCTCATGACCACTGGAGTGGGCCGCGGCTCCCTTTCTTCCGTCGCACACGACGAGACCCCCGGGACCGCGCCTACGATGCGGAGCGGTTGGCGCAATGATCAAGCGATTGACCATGTGGCAGGCCCGCGAAGAGGTGAGCCGCGAAGCGGCGCTCGACCACTGGCGGGGATTGCACGTCGGGCTGGTCGAGCAGGTTTCAGGCGTGAAGCGCTACGTCCAGGACGTCTGCGCCAGGGGCCCCTGACGGCAGCGAGCCGCCCTACGCTGGCGTCGGCGAGCTGTGGTTCGACGACATCGAGACCGCGAAGGCGTCACTCGAAACACCGGAGTGGCGGGCCGTCATCGAGGACGCCTCAACCTTCATGGCCCTCGACCACGTCACCGCAGTGTGGGTCGAGGAGCATCCGATCTTCTGACCATCTGCGGGGCGGCTGGGAATCGCTTCCTTGTAACATAAGGCACGATCGGCTAGTGTCGGCACGACCCGCTATGCGGGTGAGCCGCTCTGCCTGCCTGACACAGCTGGAGCGGCTCTAAATCGTCCGATCCGGCCTGCTCGCGCCGCGCCAAGGGAGGAGTGGGTGCTGGCACTTCTTCGGCACCTCGAGCTAGGAGCGGACGACGGGACTCGAACCCGCGACCCTTGGCTTGGGAAGCCAATGCTCTACCAGCTGAGCTACGTCCGCCTGAGGCGGCCAACGATACCAGCGGGCTTGAGCGCGCTCGTAAGGCGGAATCGCTCGTCGGGGGGATGGCCGAAGGGCCTGAGTTGACGACGATGTGATCAAACTCGGACTGAGCGGCGCGGCCTCCGCTTCAAGTTCGCAGGAGGTGTCGCAGTGACCGCACGACAGGCGATTTGCCGTGAAGAAGGACAGACGATGGCCGAGTACGCCGTGATCCTCGGCGTCATCACCCCTGTCATCCTGCTCCTCTTTACGTCGTTGCTTGACCCGCTGGTCGATCGCATCACGACGCTCATCGGGTTCCTGACCTAGCCCTCAAGGCCTGGCAAACAATCGAAGGGGCCCGGCTTGCCGGCCCCTTCGTTCAGGGTGATGGAATACTTCGTCCCAGAGAATCGGGAAGGAGCTGCCATGGCGAAGGAAACGCTGGAAGCGACCGCGCACGCGCTCGTTGCCCCCGGGAAGGGCATCCTGGCCGCGGACGAAAGCACGGGGACGATCGAGAAGCGCCTCAAGTCGATCGAGGTCGAGTCCACTGAGGACAAGCGCCGCGACTACCGGGACATGCTCTTTACGACGCCCGGCCTGGGCGACCACATCTCCGGCGTCATCCTCTACGACGAGACGATCCGCCAGTCCGGCAAGGACGGCGCGCCCTTCACGAAGGTGCTCGAGGACGCCGGCGTCATCCCCGGCATCAAGGTCGACAAGGGCGCCAAGCCGCTGGCCGGCGCCGAGGGCGAGACGGTCACGGAGGGCCTCGACGGCCTCCGGGAGCGCCTCGAGGAGTACCGCGAGATGGGCGCGAAGTTCACGAAGTGGCGCGCGGTCATCACCATCGAGGGCCAGAAGAAGCCGAGCGCGTACTGCATGCACGTGAACGCGCACGCCCTGGCGCGCTACGCCGTCCTCTCGCAGGAGGCCGGCCTCGTCCCGATCGTCGAGCCGGAGGTCCTCATGGACGGCGACCACGCCCTGCAGCGCTGCTACGAGGTGACCGAGGCGACGCTCGAGGCCGTGTTCAACGAGCTCTTTTCGCAGCGGGTCGTCTACGAGGGGATGCTCCTCAAGCCGAACATGGTCATCGCGGGCAAGGACTGCGCACAGCAGGCGAGCCCCGACGAGGTGGCCGACGCGACGATCCGCTGCTTCCGGAGCGTCGTCCCGGCAGCCGTGCCGGGGATCGTGTTCCTCTCGGGCGGCCAGTCCGACGAGCAAGCGACCGCGAACCTGAACGCGATGAACGCCAAGGGGCCGCACCCCTGGCAGCTCTCTTTCTCCTACGGGCGCGCTCTCCAGGCGCCGTCCCTGAAGGCCTGGCGCGGCGACGACGCCAACGTCCAGGCCGGCCAGGACGCGCTGGCACACC
>DAITAN010000136.1:0-6487 GCA_036824235.1 Gaiellaceae bacterium
CCGTCACGTTGTCGGCGTCCGGCAGGTAGTCGCGCTCCGCCCAGAAGGGCGTGTAGTCGCCGGACTCGTCACCGTCGGTCGCGGCCATGATGTTCCTGATTCCGGCGCAGTACGCACGCCGGTCGGGGTTCGTGACCGTGTTTGCGAGGCTCGACGGATAGCTGCCCCCGCGCTGGATCACGCCGTTCGAGCGCGTGTAGTCGTACCAGCTCGAGATCGCCGAGATCGGCACGATCGTCGTCAGCCCCTCGACGCCGGTCGCGGCGGCCGCGTTAGCCAGCGTGCCGTCGTACGACTTGCCGATCATCCCCGCCTTGCCGGTGTGCCAGCCGGCGGCCACGACGTTGCCGTTCTTGTCGTGGGCGGTCCGCCGGCCCTGGAGCCAGTCGATCGCCATGACGGCGCTGCGGTTGTCCGCGGTGCCCCCGGTGACCGGGCATCCCGTCGAGAAGCCCGTGCCGGCCATGTGCAGGTACATCAACGCGTAGCCGCGCGGGACGAAGTAGTTGTCGTAGAAGAGGGGCCACTTGTCGTTGAGCCCGTCCCCGTCGATGTCCGCGATGCACTCGCCCTCGTTCCCACGACAGACGGTCGTGTAGTACGGGCTCGCGTCCATGATCAGCGGGACCTTGAGATCGCTGGCTGTCGCCGCCGGGCGGATGATGTCCATCGCGATTTCGTCGGGGACGCCGTCGAGGTCGCTGTCGAAGTCGGCCGTCACCCACAGCCGCTCTCGAATCGCGTCGGCGTATCCGTACACAGGTTGTGTGACGCCGCCCATGACGACGGGACCCGGCCCGTCCTCAGCAGCCAGGGCTGTCGGAGCCCCTACCGCCATCAAGAGCGTCGACGCGGCCGCAACCACGAGACGCCCGAGCCTGCCTGGCTTCATGTCTCCCCCTCCGTGAAACGGCAAATTGACTTGCCATTTCTATCAGACTGGACGCCAAAATTGAGAGCGGGGCCAGCCGCCGACCCGCTCTACACTTGAAGTACCCGCCCCCGTAGCTCAGTGGATAGAGCAGCGGTTTCCTAAACCGCGTGCGCAAGTTCGATTCTTGCCGGGGGCATTGCCGATCCGCACGGTTAGCAGGCGCTTCGGGTCTTCTCGCAGCTCCAGGTCAAGCTCATTCCCCTCCCATAGCGGCGTAAACGAGCTCGTAGGCCCGGATCGCGTCCTTGGCCATCTGCGCCTCGCGGAGCGCGGGCTCGTCGATCCGCGCGGCAATGCCGTCGATGAACCGCCACTGGAACACGCTCCGGCGCACGACTCCAACGGCGTCCTCGGTGTACGGGTAGAGGTCGAAGCCGAGCCGCTCGCCGTTCTCGCCGTAGCCCGCACGTCGTAGCTCGAGGGCCAGCTCGAGCGTCTCCATGAACGCGGTCGCCCCGACCATGTTGTCGTCGTCGAAGTCGCCCCATCCCGAGTTCGCGTGCTGGTGGCCGAGGAGCCCTTCGGCCCCGAGGAGGGCTGCGTATTCCGCGAGGCTCTCCCGGTTCATGAGCAGGTGCTGCCAATCCATGTTCACCTTGACGTTCTCGATTCCCTGCGCCCGCAGCTTGTGGATTACGTGCAGGGTCATGCCGATGTTGCGCATGAGGATCTTCATGGCCGGCTCGGAGTTCTTGTGCTCTAGGAAGAGGAGGATCCCGCGGTCCGCACAGCGCTGAGCCGCCTGGCCGATTCCATCGACCAGCCAGTCCCAGCTCTCACGGTAGGGGCTCTGAAACGGATAGTTGTAACCCTCGATCCCGGGCCAGATGATGAAGTGCGCGCCCAACTCGCCGGAGAAGTCGATGGCGGCACTCGTACGGCGCAGCGCCTCGGCGCGCGTGGACTCGTCGGGGGAGACCAGCCCGCCGCGGGCGAAGCGCGGGTCGAGGTGGAGGCCCGTCGCCATGCAGTAGATGTCATGGTCTCCTAGGGCGTCCCGCACCTCGTCGAGGTTGTCCTCGTTGAGCTCCTGCGGGTAATGGAACTCATAGCCGTCGATCAGGTCGCCGAGCCCTTCGACGGCCCTGCGCACCCTCTGGGCAGTCGTCTCGCCTGCGTACTCCGGCTTGTAGCCGCCGGGAACGAAGCGCGTCACCATCGAGCCGAACGCCCAGATGCCGAGGCTCGTCTTCAGTCCGTTGCTCATGTTCGATAGTCCCCTTGAATCGTGGTGAGCTCGATGAGGTTGCCGAAGGGATCGCGGCAGAAAAAGCGCGGCCGGTTCGGGATAGGCGTCTGGTCGCTCGTCTCGACCCCCGCCTCTTCCAGCTGTCGGCGCCAGGCTTCGAGGTCGTCCACCTCGAGGCAGAAGTGCCGTTGAGCCGCGTGGTCGGCCGGCACCGGATCCGGCAGGAAGTGGAGCTCGACCTCGAGCGGCCCGCCCTCAAACCAGACCAGCTCCTGGTCGGCGACTGAGGCTGGAACGGGCTTCTCGACGAGACCAAGCACGCCCCCGTAGAACCTGCGGACGTCATCCTGCCGGCCGCGCGGATACGGCGTCGACACGTGTTGGAGACGCCTGACCTCGGTCACGCGGCGCAGTCTAACGCCATCGTTGACACCGATCTTTCATCCTGTTACGTTCGCCCTCCAAAACCGTTCATGTTCCTTCAAAAGCGATCATCCTGCGGAGATCCGGTGGCGCGGCTCACGTGAGCGGGCAGGCGGCGACTGCGGCGGAACCGGACTGGCGCTCGCGCCTGGCCGCGCTTCCACCCGGCGCGCTCGTGCTCCGCGCCGCCATCGCCTTCGTCCTCGTTTTCGTCGCCGCCTGGGTCGCCTACAAGGCGTACGGCGATCCACGCACGTTCGTGATCGTCGGGCTCAACGGCCTGACGCTTGCCGGCCTCTACTTCGTCGTGGCGAGCGGCTTCACGCTCATCTTCGGGCTCATGCGGGTCGTCAACATGGCGCACGGCTCTCTGTACATGCTCGCCGGCTTCTTCGCGCTCGAGCTCCAGACGACCTTGACGGGCGGGGAGACAACCTCGGCCTTCGGGTCGTCGGAGGCAGGGCTCGGGGACTGGATCATTCCGCTCGTCGTGGCCTCGCTGAGTGTCGGCCTGATCGGGCTCGTCATGCAGCAGTTCTTCCTGCGCTGGAACCAGGGGCAGGACCTGCGTCAGGCGCTCATCACGATTGCGATCGGAATCATCATCGCCGACCAGACTCTCGCGCACTTCGGCGGGATCGCGGAGTCGCTCGCGGCGCCGGACGTCTTTCCGGAAAGCGTCGACCTCCCGTTCTCCGACCTCGTGTATCCCTTCTTCCGCATCTTCGTCCTCCTGGTCGCGATCGCCATCGGGCTCTCCCTCTGGGCGATGATCCAGCGCACGCGCTTCGGCATGATCGTGCGCGCAGGCGTCGACGACCGGCAGATGGTCTCGGCGCTCGGCATCAACATCCAGCTCGTCTTCGCGGGTGCGTTCTTCCTCGGGGCCGTGCTCGCCGGCCTGGGCGGCGTGCTTGGCGGGACAATGATCTCGGTCGACAAGGCCAACGACACGCAGTACCTCCTCATCTCGCTGATCGTGGTGATCATCGGCGGCATGGGGAGCCTTGCCGGGGCAGCCATCGGAGCGCTCGCGCTCGGTCTCGTCGACTCCTTCGGCGACGTCTACCTGCCCGAGGGCTACACCAACTACTCGATCCTCCTCATCTTCGGACTGCTCGTGCTCGTGCTCGCGATCCGTCCTCTCGGGCTCTTCGGGAGACCGGCGTGATCCGGCCCGCGCTCACCGTGGAGCGCGCGCTCTGGTGGGGGCCGGGGCTGGCGCTCCTGCTGATCCTTGTTTTCGCCCCGCTGATCTTCACCGACTTCTATCTGAGCCAGGTGATCACGAAGGCGCTCTGGCTCGGAATCGCGGCGGCCAGCCTCATCTTCCTCGCCGCCTATGTCGGGATGGTGTCGCTCGGACAGGTGGCGCTGTACGGAGTCGCCGGCTTCACGATGGCGAACCTCGTTGTCGCCGACGGCGGCTCCACGATCGCGTGGAACCCGTGGGTGGCAACCCTGGCGGGCATCCTCGTCGCCGTCGGTGTCGGCCTCTTCTTCGGTGCGATCGCAAGTCGCAGCTACGGCATCTACTTCCTGATGATCACGCTCGCCGTGGCGGTCCTCACCTACTACTTCTTCGCGCAGGTGACCGAGCTCTCGGGCTTTGGAGGCGTGAACAACGTCACCCGGCCCGGGATCGTCTCGAATCCCGTCACGGATCCTCAGAACCTGTTCTACATCGCGCTCGGAGCATCGGCCGTCGTCTACATCTTCGTGCGCTACCTGGCGCGCACGCCGTTCGGCCTCGCGCTGCAGGGCGTTCGGGACGACCCCTCCCGGATGCGCGCGCTCGGGTACAACGTCCCGCTGCTGCGCACGCTCGCGTTCGGCCTCGGAGCGCTCATCGCCTCGTTCGCGGGGATTCTGTCGGTCTGGTGGAACACACGGATCTCGCCCGGTTCGATCGACCTCTCGCGCACGATCGACGTGCTCGTGATCGCGGTGATCGGCGGGCTCTACCGCCTCGAAGGAGCCTGGATCGGAGCGCTCGTGTTCGTCGCGCTGGACAACTGGACGCGAGGCCTCGACATCGTCGGCCAGCGCTTCAACACCGTGATCGGGGCAGTCTTCCTGGCCATCGTCCTGCTCTCGCCTGGAGGGTTGATGGGGATCTGGCAGTCGATCACCGACTACATCGGGCGCCAACTCTCAGGCAAACCCCCCGCGCGGCCCTCCGCGGGCCCGGCGGACGAGGCTCCAACGGCCTCGAACAGTCCACAGCCTTCATGACTCAGAAGGGAGGAACGAAGCGCGCCAACCGCACGACGGGAACCCCCGGTCGGGAACCGGGCGTTCGGATTGATCCAAAAGGAGGAGAGGTAGGAATGCGAGTTTCCACCGAGGGCGGGAGGGTCCGGCTCTGGGCTCTGCTCGCCGCGCTCGTGCTCGTCTTGGTAGGGACCGTCGCAGCCTGCGGCGGTGACGACGATGACGATGACGGCGAGGCCACCCCGACCACCGAGACGGGCGGCACGGACGGCGAAGCGACCGGCGAGGCCATCAAGATTGGCGTCTTTTCGAACAACGAGGGTGCGTTCGCACCTTTCGAAGGCCAGACCTTCGGCGGTGCGATGCTGCCGCTGATCAACCGGGGCGCGACGCCCGTCAGCGGCGACCCGACCGACGGCGTCGAGAACGCCACGATCGCCGGGCACCCGATCGAGATCGTCTACGGCGGCTCGGACTCGACCCCGGACAAAGCGGTCGAGGAAGCACGGCGGCTCGTCGAGCAGGAGGGCGTGGACATCCTCGTCGGGCCCCTGTCGGGGAGCGAGGGTATTGCCGTCGCCAACTACTCGAAGGAGCAGCCCGGAGTCACGTTCGTGAACGGGATCTCGGGCGCACAGGACACGACGCTCAAGGTGCGGTCTCCGAACTTCTTCCGCTTCCACAACGACGGCACCCAGTGGACGGCCGGGCTCGGCGACTACGCCTACAACGAGCTCGGTTGGCGGAACGTCGTCACGATCGGTGACGACTACGACTTCCCGTACTCACAGATCGCCGGCTTCGTGGCCGAGTTCTGCTCGATCGGCGGAAACGTGACGGAGCGGCTCTGGCCGCCGCTCGGCGAGGAGGACTACTCCTCGTACATCACCCAGATCCCGGAGGACGTCGACGGCTTCTTCATGGGCGTCGGCGGAACAGGGACCGTCGCCTTCGTCAAGCAGTACGAGCAGCTGCGCGGCAACCTCGCCGACAAGATCATGGGCGGCATCTTCATGACCGACCCCGTGATCCTCGAGGAGCTCGGGGACCAGGTCGTCGGAGTGGTGACGGCCGGCATGACGTCGGGCGATTCGCAGGAGCCCGCCTACCTCGAGTACACGCAGCAGATCGAAGACTCCTATCCGGATCTCGCCGGCACTGGCTCGAGCGTGTTCCTCTACGGCTACTACACGGCCATGGAGGCAATCGCGCAGGCACTCGAGCAGGTCGACGGCGACCTCTCGGACGAGCACGCGGCCTTCAGGGACGCGCTGGCGAACCTCGAGCTGGATGCCCCGCTGGGGACGATCAAGCTCGATGAGAACCGCCAGGCGATCATGGACAACTTCCTGCAGCAGATCGTCGAGGACCAGAACGGCGACGGCGTCCCCGACGTCAAGACCCTCGCGACGATCCCGGAGGTCGACCAGACGTTCGCGGGCGCTTTCAGCCCGGAGACGCCCTCCCCCGACCGGACCAACCCGGCCTGCGAGGAGGGCACGCCGCCTCCGTGGACCGAGCAGGGCGGAGGAAGCTAGGCGAGCCGGAAAGAGCCGTGGCAGCCGTAGCAGCACAGCCTCAGAGCGCCGAGCCGATCGTCCGCCTCCGCGGCGTCGGCCGGCGCTTCGGGGGCGTCCACGCCGTCCATGACGTCGACCTCGACGTCTATCCCGGCGAGCGTCGTGCTCTGCTCGGGCCGAACGGCGCCGGCAAGACGACGCTCTTCA
>DAITAN010000137.1:0-6477 GCA_036824235.1 Gaiellaceae bacterium
CCTCGCCGAGCTTGATGTCGACGCCGCGGCCGGCCATGTTCGTCGCGATCGTGACGGCGCCGGGCTGGCCCGCGCCCACGATGATCTCCGCCTCGCGCTCGTGCTGCTTGGCGTTGAGGACGTTGTGCGGGATCCCCTGGCGCTCGAGCATGGTCGAGAGGAACTCGGAGACCTCGACGGAGATCGTGCCGACGAGGACGGGCTGGCCCGCCTCGTGGCGCTCCTTGATGTCGTCGAGCGCCGCCTGGTACTTGGCCTCGCTCGTCTTGTAGATGTAGTCGTTCGCGTCGTCGCGTGCGACGGGGACGTTCGTGGGGATCTCGACGACCGAGAGGTTGTAGATCTCCTGGAACTCCTTCTCCTCCGTCTTGGCCGTACCGGTCATCCCGGCGAGCTTCTCGTAAAGGCGGAAGTAGTTCTGGAGCGTGATCGTCGCGAGTGTGACGTGCTCCTCGCGGATCGCGACGCCCTCCTTCGCCTCCACGGCCTGGTGGAGGCCCTCCGACCAGCGGCGCCCTTCCATGATGCGCCCCGTGAACTCGTCGACGATCTTCACCTCGCCGTCCTGGACGACGTAGTCGACGTCGCGCGCGTAGAGCGACTCGGCCTTGAGCGCCTGGATCAGGTGGTTGACGAGCTGTGCGTGCTGCGGCTCGTAGAGGTTGTCGATCCGGAGCGTGCGCTCGACCGCCTCGATCGCGGTCTGGCGCGGGGAGACGGTCTTGAACTTCTCGTCGAACTCGTAGTCCGCGTCGTCCTCGGTCTTGACGACGCCCTTGGGGACGAACTTCGTCGCGACGCCCTCGAGCTGGCGCACGATGCGCGCGAAGTCGTAGTACGTCGAGGCGGCCGTCTCGGGCTCGCCGGAGATGATCAGCGGGGTGCGCGCCTCGTCGATGAGGATCGAGTCGACCTCATCAACGATCGCGTAGGAGTGGCTGGGCTGGACGGTGCCGGCCAGGGTCGAGGCCATGTTGTCGCGGAGGTAGTCGAAGCCGAACTCGGAGTTCGTGCCGTACGTGATGTCCGCCGAATATGCCTCCCGGCGCTCGGCGAACGGCATCTGGTTGCGGATGAAGGAGGCGCGCATGCCCAGCGCCTCGTAGACCGGGCCCATCCACTCGGCGTCGCGCTTGGCCAGGTAGTCGTTGACCGTCACGAGGTGGACTCCGCGGGCGGGCAGCGCGTTGAGGTAGAGCGGCATGGTGGCCACGAGGGTCTTGCCCTCACCGGTCTTCATCTCGGCGATGTCGCCCTCGTGCAGCACCACGGCGCCCATGATCTGGACGTCGAACGGGCGCATCCCCACCGAGCGCTTCGCGGCCTCGCGGACGGCGGCGAAGGCCTCGAACGAGAGCTCGTCGAGCGACTCGCCGTTCTCGAGGCGCTGCCGGAACTCGACGGTCTTGCCGGCGAGCTCCTCGTCGGAGAGGACCTCGAAGTCAGGCTCGAGCGAGGTGACGTAATCCGCCTGCTGGGCGAGTCGCTTGATCCGACGGCCCTCGCCGACGCGCAGGACCTTTTCGAGGGCGCCGTAGTTCTGGGGCATCAGTTCAGGTTAGCGAGAGGGCAGCTTCTAGAGAGGGTCGATGGTCAGCTCCCACCGACCGTCTTCCACCCTATCGGCACGTGCGACGAAAGCCTGAAAGCGAGCTGCGGCCAGGCTCTCGAGCGTCCCGAGGGCCTCCCCTTCCGGCCCCTCCGGAACGTCGGCAACCATCTCGCCGTCGACGAGCAGCGTCGTCTCGCCGTCGGGCGGGAGGGCAACCTCGAGCGACATGGCCGCGATCCCGCGCGGAAGCGTGACGAGCTCCGAGTCGAGCTGGAGAGCGCCCACCGTCCACTCCGAGTCGCCGTGACGGACGGCGCGCACGACGAGCGGCGGCGCGAGGCCGAGCTCGCCGGTCAGCTCCGCGACGGCCTCGCCAGGCACGTCCCCGATCACGGTCCCGTCGCCGAAGACACGGAACTCCAGCTCGGCGGCGTCGTGGCCCCTCAGCGAGGGCGCCTGCACGAGCGCGGTCGCGTCCCATTCGCGCGCGCGGGCGAGCCCGGAGACCCCGCTCTCGACCCAGCGGAAGACGCGTGGGTCGCGGATCTCCTCGCCGCCGGTCACGCGATTTGCGGTTCGATGAGCCCGTAGTTGCCGTCACGGCGGCGGTAGACCACGTTCACGTCGTTCGTGTCCGCGTTCTGGAACACGAAGAAGTCGTGGCCGATTAGCTCCAGCTGGAGCACGGCCTCCTCGGGCGTCATGGGCTTCACGGCGAACTGCTTGGTCTTGACGATCACGGGGGTCTCCTCGTCGGCTACGACCGGAATCGACTCCGGCTCGACCGAGCTCCCGCGGCGGCCGCTCGGCCGCCGCTTCTCGCGGTAGCGCTGGGCCTGCCGCTCCAGCTTCTCGACGAGCAGGTCGATCGAGGCGCGCATGTCGGAGGAGGTCTCGCGCGCGCGAAGCACGGGGCCCTTCGTCCAGATCGTGCCCTCGGCGATCTGGCTCTCCGCGATGGACGGGTTCTTCTCGACCGCAAGCTCGACCTCGAGCCGCGCGCCGTCGTTCAGATGCTTGTCCAGCTTGCCGAGCTTCTCCTCGGCGTAGGCCTTGAGGGTGTCGCTGACCTCGACGTTCTTGCCCTTGACCTGAAGTCTCACGGGAGCCTCCCTGGTCGGTCTCTCGCCGCAGCCTACCCGCGCCGCGGAGAACTAGCCGACCGTCGCCAGCGTCCCGTCGGGCTGCGCAATCGCGGCCGACGCGAGCGGCATGACGAGCACGACCGACTCGATGTCGTTCGCCGCAGGGACCCTCACCGCAGTCGGGTTCATCAGGTCGCCGAGCAGAGGCGAGGCGCCGAGCCACTCGTCGCCGGCCCGGACCCGGATGGCGGCCGGCTGCCAGTCCCGGGTCGTGAACGGGTCGCCGCTCGAGCCGGCGAAAACGAGCACACAGGCGTCCACGGCGTCGAGCGCGGGCGTGTGCGCCGCCCCGATCACGTAGACGTTGCCGGCGTAGGCGCGCCGGGGCAGGTCCCCGCGCGCAGCAGCGTTTTGGGGAGCGTTCCAGCTGTCGAGGCACGCAACGGCGGTGGGAAAGCCCTCGATGCAGCCCTCGAGGACGGCCTCCTTGACCTCGTCCGGGGCGTCGAGCCGGGCCGCCATCTCCCCGGCGACGGCCTCCTCCAGCGGCTCGACCCCGTACGCCTCACCGAGGAGCGCGGGCGTCGCGGAGCTGCAGATGCGCCTGGCGGTCGCATGGCCGATCCGGGGCTCTTGCGTCGGACCGTCGGGCCCCTGGATGAGCAGCGGAACGAGCCGCGGGTCTATCTCCGCTGCAGCCGGAGCCGTCGAGATGGCCGCGGTCGAGCCCGCCTCCTCGTCGCCGCCGGAGCACGCTGCCAGGGCGGGAACCGCGATCAGGAGAAGGGCGAGCCTCCGCATGGGTCGATCCTAGGCGCCACGGCCCCCGCCGCTCGGCAAGGGCCGTGGTCCGTGTCTCGTGCGACCGGGCTAGCCCAGGTCGCTCGCGTTGACGGTGCAGGTGGCGGTGTCCGCCTTGGACGGATCGCTCTCCGACGTCGCCGTCAGGGTGACGACGGCCGTGGTCGGCCCGCTCCCGGTGCGGGTCACGAAGACCGGCACGTCGACGTCACGACGCTCCTTGGCGGTCGTGAGCGCGTTGTAGAGCTGGGTCTCCCAGCCGGCGCCCTGGATGGAGGCCGACAGCCGGTAGACGTCGTTGCGCAGGTAGGCATCCACGTCCTCGGGGTGAACCGCGGTCGTGGGGGCGAACCTGCCGGTGTTCTTGAGGTTGAACGTGCAGTCGTTCCAGCCGCTGCGCGTCCGGTTGCCGACCTTGCCGTTGGCGAGATCGACGCCGCGGAGATGCGGGCCGTTGCCGTTCAGCGAGCGGACGGCGACCTGGTACGAGCGGACCCCGCCCGTCCGGAACGTGTCGATGACGTAGAAGTGGAGCCGGTTGGGCTGGTCCACGTACTCGTACTGGCTCCCGGACTCGAGGCCGGCGTGGAACGTGGCGTCGTTGAGCTGGCGCCAGTCCGCGATCGTCACCATCGAGGGCGTCCCGTCGGGCCTGAGGAAGTCGACCTTGTTCATGTCCTCGGGATGCGCGTCCATGATGTAGACGAACGGCAGGCTGTCCTGGTTCTTCGTCCTCGAGAAGAGGACGCCGTGGCCGGGCGTGAACGAGTCTGCGCCGAGCCGGTCGACGGCCTCGACGGTGTAGTTGTTGTAGAGGCTCGACTGCGAGATGACACCCGACGCGTTCGCCGTCGGGCCGGGGCAGAACGGGTCGGTGTTGATGTTGCAGACCGGCGACTGGTCGCCCCGCGTCGGGAAGGCCAGGTCCGGGGAGGGATTGAGCTCGATGTTCACCCCGGTAAGCCCATCAGCTCCCGGGTCGGCGACGCGCGCAGTGACCCGTGCGACCACGACACCGGACTCATCCAGCGCGTTGCGGTCGAGCCGGAGGATGTTCTGCTCGTCGATGATGTCGAGCTCCATCCGGTTCCGGAAGTTCTGGCTCGCGCCGAGCGATCCGCCCTCGGTCGACGGGATCAGCCAGCGCCTGTGCGGACCTCCCGGGCCGTTGAACGAGCCGCGGCTCAGCATGTCCCATGGGCCCGAGTAGTCGCGCCGCTGCGGAATCCCGTACGGGTTGTTGTAGTTGTCCGCGATGCCGAGGTTGTGGCTCAGCTCGTGGGCATACGTGCCCGCGCCCGAGCTCTCGGCGGCGGTGAACGTGTTGCCGCCCGCGCTCGGCCAGACACCCTTGCCGGCCGCGAACGACGTCCAGGGGATGTAGCGCGTCGGAGACCAATTCGGCTTCGTCGGATCGGGGTTGCCGAACGCGTCGGTGACGTCGTCCATCGTCTGGAACATCATCTCGCCGAACTCCTGCCAGGTAGAGCTCTCGTCCTGGCCGGCCTGCTGGTAGATGATGTTGTCGTAGCTCGCGACGACGGCCGGGCCGACGTCGGCCTCCCACATCGCGCGCACCTCGGTGCGGGCGTTGCGGTTGCAGGTGAAGCCCGTCGGACAGGCCGAGCCGGCGTTGCCGGCGTCACGAAGCCAGTACTCCCACTGGTTGCCCGTCAGCGTGTAGGGGCCGTAGGCCTCGAGCTCGACGCCGTACCGGCCCAGCGACGTCTCCATCCAGTAGCTGTTCATGGTCGTGAAGTGGTTCAGCAGGCTCGGCGTGTTGAGGAAGTCCTCGTAGAACTGCGCCGCCTGCGCCCGCGGGATGCTGTTCGCCGTCGACTGCGGGTTGCCGAAGATCGTCGCGCCCGCCGGCATGGTGATGTTGAGCGGCTGGTCGGCGAACTCGGTGAGGACGATCGCGACCTTCCACTTCTCGATCGTGGGCTGGAGCGCGGGATTCGCCCAGTCGGTGCCCGGGACGGTCCTGTAGTCCTCCCACGTCATGTCGTCCTGGTACTCGGCTTCCTGCCGGTCGATCGGCGTGAAACCCGGAGGCGCCGCCGTGGCGGCGGCGGCCATGGCGAAGAACACGCCGATGGCCAGCAGGACGCCGATCACCGCGCGCCTGCGTCGTGGTACGTGACTCAACAAGAGCTCTCTCCTTTCCACCCGGGCCCCCCGGCCCGGTGTCGCTGAACGGCTTCGTGGGAGAGCGCGAGCGCCTGCGTCGCCGCAGCGGCGGACTGCCTGCTCGTGGCTACGCGGAACGGCCTGGATGCGTACCGGCCTGACGGCGTCCGTTGCGTGACTCGTCATCCCCCTTTTCGGTCCCGCGGCCGAAGTCTTCGTCGCCCGGCCCCGCGGTCCGCCGGCCGCACTATATGCCAATCATCGGAAGAAATTCCAGTGGCGCGGACGGGTGGCTACTCGACGATCAGCTCGAGCGGCTCGCCTGGATGCCCCCGGCGATCCGACGTTGGAGCCTGTTGTCGTCAAATCCCCTCTCCTTCGTTCATGTGCCCGGGCGCCCGGTGCCCGGATTTCCCGATGGGTGACCGCCGTGCGACAGGCTGTGATCAGCGCGCGCGTCCGTGCGTGGGTCTGAGACCTCCCCGGGCTGTAACGACTCATGTTCGTGGTCGCAGATCCCCCTAGTCGATCCTGGTCTCACGGGCCGAAAGTGCCTGCCCGGTCCGCGATACCGAGGGGTCAACTATCGCCGCTTTTCGGCGGGCATGCAACCCATCCAACACCCCTCAACGCCGCACGACACGGGCGAATGCGACGACATGGACGTGACCCGCGCCAGCCCGTTTGAGCGCCGTCGCCGCCGCGACCGCGGTCGCACCCGTCGTGTAGACGTCGTCGACGACCGCGACGCGCGCCGGGGCCGGCGCAGCCGCTCGGAAAGCGCCTCGCACGTTGGTCCGGCGCTCGGCCTGCGACAGCCCACGCTGACGCTGCGCCCGGCGCGTGCGCTCGAGCAGGCTCTGGACCGGAAGGTCCCACCTGCGCCCGAGGGCGCGCGCGAGCTGCTCC
>DAITAN010000138.1:0-6402 GCA_036824235.1 Gaiellaceae bacterium
TGTGCCCGCGAGGATCGAAACGAGCGTCGACTTCCCGGCTCCGTTCGGGCCCACGAGGCCCAGCACTTCGCCGCCGCGCACGTCGAGAGTGGTCGGCTCGAGGGCAGGATGCCGGCCAAACCTCCGCGCGATCCCACGTGCGCTCAGAAGCGCCGTCACGCCCGGCATCGCTGTCCGAAGCCCCTGGCAAGGTGAGGTCGGACGGCGAGCACGCCGCAAGGCTAGCAATGCCGGTCGCGAACCGCCTCTACGACCAGAACCACGAAATCCCTGCAAACGGAGGGAAAGTAATCGACCTCTGGGCGGTCGAAGAGGACTGGGCGTTCCCGATCTCCGGCGCCCTCGCGCTCCAGCCCGAGCCCCTCGAGGAGCCCGAGGAGCTCCCAGTGCCCCGCCCCGCGCGCCCGCGGCGGCAGAGGTTCAGTTTGAAACGCATGGTCACCTCGGCTAGCGTGCCGCCGATGGCTACGACCGAAGCCCCTGGCTTCGCCACGCGCGCCCGTCAGAGAAAACGCGAGGAGGCACGAGCCAGAGCCCGTCGAGCACGCCGCACCGCGGCGCTCGTCGTGGTTGCGTGCGGATGCCTCGTCGCCCTCTTGCTCACCGCTTTCGGAGCGGGAGATCGCGGCGCCGTGACGATCACCGGGCCAGCCCCGGCCGACCGGCTCTTGCCGGCGGGGCCGCCCCGACCGCAGATCGTGGCCTTGCAGGACTCGCTCCGCATCCAGCTTCCGGTGAACCAGAGCCGCGTGACCGCCATCGGCTACCACGCGACGGGCACCGGCGCGCTTCCGCTGGAGCCGGTGGGCACGCGCGCGAACGCGGGCCTCGCCGAGAGGGTCTTCCGCGCGCTCTTCGGGTCGAGCGGATCCGAGGTGCGCTACTTCATGCTCGAGGGAGGCGTCGGCGCGGGAACCGGCGCCCTCGACGTGGGCGCGCCGGTCGAGACGGACGTCTACGCGCCGGTGGACGGAAGCGTCATCGCCATCACCGACCACGTCGTCAACGGCAAGGTCTACGGAGTGAGCATCGAGATCCAGCCGTCCGGGACGCCGGGCGTCAGCGTCACGCTCGAGAACCTGCGCGCCGACCCGGGGCTGACGGTCGGCTCGACCGTCTCTGCCGGCAAGTCGAAGATCGGCCGCGTCATCGACCTCTCCCAGGCGGAGCGGGCCGGGCTCGCCCGCTACACGCAGGACAACGGCCAGCACGTGCACCTCGAGGTGCACCCGGCGGCCGCTCTCACGAGCTCCTAGATCGGCAGTTCCCCCAACTGAAGATCCTCTTCATCGGAGACGTGTTCGGGCCGCCCGGCCGACGAGCCGTCACGGACCGGCTGCCCGAGCTGCGCCACGATCTGGAGATCGACCTCTGCGTCGTCAACGGCGAGAACGCCGCCGACGGGGTCGGCTTGACCGCCAAGCTTGCAGAGAAGATCCTCGCCGCCGGGGCCGACGTGATCACGACCGGCAACCACGTCTGGCGCCACCGCGATCTCGTGCCGGTGCTCGAGTCGAGCCCGCGCATCGTGCGACCGGCCAACTTCGGCGACGTCGGCATCCCCGGCACGGGCCTTGCCTTCGCCGAGGCACGCGACGGGACCGAGGTGGC
This sequence comes from Gaiellaceae bacterium, assembly GCA_036824235.1. GTDB lineage: Bacteria > Actinomycetota > Thermoleophilia > Gaiellales > Gaiellaceae > JAIBJN01. The sequence goes on from DAITAN010000138.1 coordinate 1,612, forward strand.
TGTTCTCAACCTCCAGGGCGCGCTCTTCCTGGCCACCCCGATCCATCCCTTCCGCGTGGTCGACAAGCTCGTCGAGGAAGCCCGCGCGCGGACGCCCGTCGTCCTGATCGACTTCCACGCCGAAGCGACGAGCGAGAAGATCGCGCTCGCGCGCATGCTCGACGGGCGGGTCACCGCCGTCATCGGCACGCACACGCACGTGCAGACGAACGACGCGCGTGTGCAGCCCGGTGGCACGGCGGCGATCACCGACGCGGGCATGACCGGGCCGCACGACTCCGTGATCGGCGTCCGCGCCGAGCTCGCGATCCGGCGCATGCAGACCGGGATGCCCGTTCGGTTCCATCCGGCCGACGGCGACGTCCGCATCGAGGGCGTCGTGGTCGAGTGCGGCGCCGACGGGCGCGCTACGCGCTGCGAGTCGCTTCGGGTTCCGGTCGACGCGTAGCGAGCGCGGCCGCCATCGCAACGGCGAGCGCAACGAGCAGCAGGTTGCGCACGAGCACGAGCCAGCCCACGGGCTGGAGGTCGACCACGTCCCAGTAGCGCGAGGGGAACCAGAGGTGGGTGGCCAGGTAGGCCGCGGCCGCGAGCACCCATACCGTCGTCGCCGGCCACGCGAGGACGAGCGGGATCAGCGGGACGAGCCAGATCAGGAACTGCGGCGAGAGAACCTTCCCGAAGGCGATGAAGACGACGACCGACCCAGCGCACGCGGCGGTCAGTCGCCCGGCGGTCGCCGGCCCGCGGAGGAAGAGCAGCCACACCCCGATCACTGCGAGCCCCTGGACGACGGTCTGCGCCATGGCCAGCGCGTCGGGCAGGCCGCCAGCGAGGTTCTGCGAGCCGTGCGTAGACACGACCGTGGGGTCGTAGAAGCCGAGCTGGTGCGCGGCGAGAAGGAACGAGGATCCGAGGCTCTCGATCTGGAGCGGCCGTCCGAGCTGGCGCCCGAGCGAGTCGGCGAGGCCGTCAGGAGCGATCAGCGCAAAGGGTGCGACGACGAGCGCGACGACCGCCACGAACGCGCCCGCGGCAGCCACGGCCTCACGTTTTCCGTAGCGGCGGGCGACGTACACAAGCGCCGGCGGAAGGAGAACGAGCGGATAGATCTTCGCGGCCGCCGCCAGACCGAGCACGGCGAGCGCGAGGCGCTCCCTGCCGGAGAGGAGCGCCGCAAGGGCGGCCGCCGTCAGGGCCGCCGGCCAGAGGTCATAGCGCGTGAGCACGACCGAGCCGAGCAGGAGCGGGAAGAGCCCGACCAGGACGGCCGCGGCGAGGACCCGGCCCGGTGACGCACCGAGGTCTGCAACTGACCGCACGACGAGCGCGAGGAGTGCCGCCGCGCACGTCCACATGAGGATCTCGAAGATCGAGCGGTAGTGCTCGGCCGGCCCGATCGTGGGCAGCCAGAAGACCGGCAGCGCCCCCGGCGGATACTCGAGCTCGAAGTCGCGGTACGGCACCTCGCTCGCGGCCATCCGCTCGCCGTACTCCTGGTAGACCGGCGTGTCGATGATCTGATTGCTGTCGAACGGCGGCAGGTGCAGCGCCGCCCACGACGCCGTCAGGAGCCCGAGCCCGATGGCCAGGGCGAGCAGGACACGGCCGGCGTCAGCGGGCCGGTACGAGCTCTTCGACTGGACGCTCACCGGTGGGCTCCTCGGCCGCCGACTCGCCCTGCGCGACACGCACCGTCGCGGGCACGAGCAGGGCGAACGCGACGAAGGGGAAGAACCACGGGATGTAGAGATAGAACCAGTGCGTGAGGACGAGCTCGAAGCCGATCAGGAGCGCGGCGCTCAGCGCGGCGAGCTGGACGACGTTCCGGGTTCGCGGCACGAAGGCGAGCACGCCGGCGGCGAGCAGGAGGAGCGCCTTCAGGGCGGTCTGGACGACGTGGAGGTCGGGATAGCCCGGGTACTCGTCCCAGTCCCAGATCGAGAACGGCGAGGAGCGTGAGAGCTGCCAGCCGAACGTCCGGTCCCAGAACACCCGCGCGGCGTGAAGGGGATCGGGCTCGAGCAAGAGGATCCAGAAGGCGATTGCGGTGGCGAGCAGGAAGCCGCCCAGGAAGAGGAGCTGAGCGCGCGGCCAGCGCGTCGCCTTCGGGTAGGACGCCCAGAGCGGGAAGAGCAGGAACGCGCCGAACTTCGTCCACGCTGCGAGGCCCGCGAAGAGCCCGCGCGCCGGATGCGAGGTCACGAAGACGAGCCCCCAGATGAGGAACGCGGGCATGATCGCGTCGTTCGAGTTCGAGCTCGAGACGTACTGCGTGAAGGGATAGGCCGCCCACGCGAAGGCGAGGGTCGCCCCCAGTCGCGGCCCTCCGAACCGCAGGCCGAGCAGGCCCATCCCGAGGAGCGCGAGCCCGTCCCAGAGCAGGGACGTGAAGTGCGCCGCCGGCAGGTCGTCCCACTTGTAGTCGTAGCCCATGGTCAGGAAGCCGGGGACGTATGCGAGGTAGCTGATCGGCCCGTAGGTGTCCCCACGGCCGTTGGCCACCTCGCAGCGCCCGTTCGTCTGGACGCGCTCGCGGACGTACCCGTCCGCGTCGGCCGGGCCGCACTCCTTCCCCTCGTCGGTCGGCATGTTCCCGTAGGGCGACTCGCCGTCCTCGGCGATGCGCTGCGCGCCGATGACGCCGGCGAGCCCGACGTCGATGACGTTGGACGCGCGCACGTTGAGCCCGAAGCGGAATCCGGCGAGGAACACCGTGGCGGCGAGCAGCACCCAGATCGGCCACAGCGCCCGCGTCGGGCTGCCCCGACCCTTCCACCCCACCCAGGCCATGCGCCCGAGCAGGTACAGCATCGGCGGGTAGACGAGCGGCATCGCGCGGAAGACCTCGCCGCGGTTGAAGAAGTAGAGCGAGATCCCGAACGAGAGAAGGACGAGAAGATCGACGTTGCGGATCGAGAGCGGCCGGCGCAGGTCGGCGAGCCCGATGAAGAAGACCGCGCAGAGCGAGAGCCAGATCCAGGGGTTGTTGATCTTGCGGCCGAAGGCGCCGTCGTATCCGCGCGCCATCTTCCACGCGACCTGCGGCCCGACCCAGGCCTCGGTCACCGCCCCCGACGTGTCGTCGACCTTGGCCAGGATGATCTGTCCCGCGTCCGGGATCGAGGACCAGACCCTCACCGTCCAGACCTTGGCGTCCTCGTCGAGCTCCGCCTGCTTCGTGAGGCTCTGCTCGGGATAGCGTTCGACCCAGTCCGCGACCTTCTCGTTCGCGAGCGCCCGCGAGATCGCGTCGGCCTCGATCAGGAGAGGCTGCGTCGGCTCGGGGACGAACGGCGTCCCGATCAGGTTTCCGCGCGAGTCGTAGACAGGCGTCGTGGGCGCCGTCTGCCCGGCCGCGGGCGCCGCGACCGCCAGCGCAACGAGCGCGACGGCTAGGAAGCGCGCCGCCGTCGGAAGCTCCAGAGCTTGTTGGCGACGAAGTTCCACGGGGTCACGAGCACGATCGCGATTGCCTGCGCGGGCAGCTTCGGCATGCCCAGCGCGACGAGGATGCTCAGGAACACCAGGTTGGCCGCGAGGGCGACCGTGGAGACGACGAGAAAGCGGAAGCCCTGGAAGACGAGGTGGCCGCGCTGGCGCCGGAAGGTCCAGTGGCGGTTCCACCAGTAGTTGTTGGTGACGGCGACGAGGAAGGAGCCGACCGCCGCCAGGAGGTAGTGGACGTCGAAGGAGAGGAGCGTCGCGTACACGGCCAGGTTGACGGCGTAGCCCGACGCCCCGACGGCGCAGAACTTCGCCAGCTGCACCCAGTTGGCAGGCCGGCGCAACGCGCCGGTCGCCGCGTCCGTGAGCGCGCTCGCGCGCGAAGAGGTCGCCTGTGCTCCTTTCGCCACAGCAGGAAAGGTTAGATCGTCACCTCAGACGGCCGGACGGAGGTCTAGGTTCCCGACGAACAGCCCGGGGCCGGGCTCGAGCTCGCGGTCGCCGCCCGAGGTCGAGGCGATGACGTGGCGGACGTCGCCGGCCGGGGTGACGACGACGTCGGCGAGCGAACCGACCTCGATCCCCGAAAGTCGCACCGGCAGCCCTTGAAGCTTCGAGAACTCTCGGCCGCCGGCGCGGTAGAAGTCGACGTCCCGCTCGAGGAACACGAGCGCGGAGTCGACCGCGAGGTGGCTCTCGACGACGTCGCACGCGGGGAACGGCAGGAAGCGGTGGGCCCCGTCCCCGCAGAGGACGTCGAGGCCGACGAGCCGCCGCAGGAGACCGTCCAGCAGCGCGTCCACGGCGACGCCGAGGCGGATGTCCCGATACATGACCGCGCGCCCGACCAGCGCTCCGGTCCGTTGGAGTGGCCCCATCCAGCGGTCAGGTTGCCCCGGCCCAGGCGTGTCCAAACCCGGCTCAGGCACGTTGAAATCGCCACTTGCAGGGGTTTTTTGGCTCAATAGCCCTCCTCGCCGACCAGCGGGACGAAGCGGCAGGCGACCGAGTGGGCGACCGCGGGGCCCTCCGGGCTCTTGACCACGACCTCGAGGCGCTGTCCGCGGCGATCGCCGACGGGGACGACGAGGCGGCCGCCCAGCACGAGCTGGTCGTACAGGGCGTGCGGAAGCTCCGGCGCGGCGGCTGCGACCGTCACCGCGTTGAACGGCCCGTGCTCGCGATCCCCGAGCGACCCGTCGCCGAGATGGACCTGGACGTCGTCGTACCCTGCTCCGTCGAGCTTGGCGCGCGCGCGCTCCGCGAGCTGGCGCAGCCGTTCCATCGAGTGCACCTCGGCGCCAAGCTCGGCGAGCACGGCGGCCTGGTAGCCCGAGCCGGTGC
>DAITAN010000139.1:0-6340 GCA_036824235.1 Gaiellaceae bacterium
GAAAGAACTGCGGCCCGCGCCATGCGCGGAGAGAGGAACGAGAGAGACCTATGCGGCTCAACGGCTCGTCGAACGGGAGCACCCGGTCGAGCGCGCTCTGGGGGAAGCCCTCCAAGGGCGAAACGCGCTCGAGTGCCCTGTGGGGCAAGGGCGGTCGGGGTTCCATCGTTGCGCTGGTCGTTGCCGTTGCGCTGGCGACGCCCCTGGCAGCGGTGGCCGGCAGCTCCTCGAAGAATTCAGACAAGGACATCAAGGCGTACCTCTCGCCGGGGCTGCTCGATGCAGTCAAGGCAGATCCGCACGCCACCTATGACGTCATCGTCCAGGCCAGGAGCGGCGACACGACCGCTGAGGTCGCGGGCGAGGTCACGGATGCCCGTGAGGACGACCCCGGCCGTGGCGTCGGCCTGCGCAAGCGCTTCCGCTCGGTTGCGGGCGTGGCGGCGCAGCTCACCGGCAAGCAGATCCTGAGGCTGGCCCGGCGGTCCCACATCGCCGCGATCACGCGGGATGCCCCGATCGTTCTTTCGAGCTACAGCCTCCAGCGTTGGCCGTACGCAGCCAACCTGCACTGGCTGTGGAACACGACCGCTGCAGCCAACGCGCCTGCGATCGCCGTGGTCGACTCCGGCATCGCGAGCGGCCGGTCCGACTTCGGCACGCGCATCGCTGCGAGCGTGAACCTGTCGTCCCTGTCCGGCAACTCGGCCGGCGACGGTCGCGGCCACGGCACGTTCGTGGCGGGGATCGCAGCGGGCAACGCGAGCCGCTACGCCGGCGCATCGCCCGGATCCAAGGTTGTCTCCATCGATGTGATGGACGACAAGGGCATGGCCATGACGCGCGACGTCATCGCCGCAGCCGACTGGATCCTGGCGAACAAGGACAAGTACAACATCCGCGTCGCCAACTTCTCGCTGCACAGCGCAAGCCCGGCGAGTGTCTTCTTCGACCCGCTCGACCGGGCCGTGGAGAAGCTCTGGTTCAACGGCGTCGTCGTGGTCGCGGCAGCGGGGAACTACGGCATCGAGGGTCGCCCGAGCGGCGTGACCTTCGCACCCGGCAACGATCCCTTCGTGATCACGGTCGGCGCACAGGACATCCGTGGAACGGTGTCGACCCGCGATGACACCGCGGCTCCGTGGTCGGCGTTCGGCTACACGCTCGACGGCTTCTCCAAGCCCGAGCTCGGCGCCCCCGGCCGGTACATCGTCGGCCCGGTGCCCACCACCTCGACGCTCGTGAGCGAACGGCCCACGAACCTCAGAGGCACCGGGTACATGGAGCTCTCCGGCACGTCGTTCGCGGCTCCGGTCGTGGCCGGCGCGGCCGCCCAGATCCTGGCCCGCCACCCCGAGTGGACGCCGGACCAGGTCAAGGGCGCGCTCATGCTGACCGCCCGGCACACGCCGTATGCGGCGCCCGGATCGCTGGGCGTTGGCGCGATCGACGCCTACGCGGCCACGCGGGTCTCGAACCCGCCCAACCCGAACGCGGCTGTGAACCGCTTCGTGCGCCAGGCCTCCGACGGCACCGGCCTGATGTTCGACGCCGCGAGCTGGGCGAACGTCGCGATGTCGGACGCCTCCTGGGCCTCCGCCTCGTGGGCACAGGCCTCCTGGGCGAACGCGTCCTGGGCGAACGCCTCCTGGGCGCAGGCCTCCTGGGCGAACGCGTCCTGGGCGCAGGCCTCCTGGGCGCAGGCTTCGTGGGCGCAGGCCTCCTGGGCCAGCGCGTCCTGGGCGAACGCCTCCTGGGCCTCGGCCTCCTGGGCGAACGCCTCGTGGGCCTCGGTGGCCTACGCGGACAACGCCGAGGGCGAGATGAGCGACTCCGGCGAGACGATCGACGACGCAGAGCTCGCCGAGCTCGGCGTCCAGCTCGGCGGCTAGCCGAACGGCACTCGAGCCCCGGGCTTCGGCCCGGGGCTCGCCTTTCTGATCAATCGCGGGCCGTCCCTCGAACGGGGGAGGCTCGCGACGGGCGTGGAGCCTACGTTTCGACCATGGCTCTGCGGCCACACCGCGCCTCGGCGTGGGTAATAGCCCTGACGGCGAGATTCGACCCGGGTTCGGTGCGATGAGCGCTGTCTCGAGTGCTTCGCCCGTCCAGGGACCGCCGGTCGAGGACGGACAGGGCGAGTCCCTGACCCCGCGCGCGAAGGCCTATCTCTACGCGGTAGGGATCCTGGCCGTCGCCGCCGCGGTGGTGCCGTTCTCACACCTCTCGGCGGGCACCGACGGCTGGCTCACCTTCTTCGCGCTCGCCGCTTCGGCCGCGGTGGCGCAGCTCTTCGTCGTGGTCACACCGCGCGACCAGAGCTACCACACGACCCTGGTCTTCCTGATCCCCGGGGTCCTGCTCCTGCCTCCCGAGCTGATCGCGCTGCTCGGGATCGTCTACGGGATCCCCGAGTGGCTGAAGGTTCGCTACCCCTGGTACATCCAGGGCTTCAACATCGCCAACCACACGCTCAACGGGCTCGCGGCGTGGGGGGCGGTCGAGCTCGTCCGCAATGCCGGCCTCGGGCCCGAGCTCGAGTTCGCGCTGTCAGGCCTCGTGGCCGCGGTCGTCTTCGTCGGCACCAACCACTTCCTGCTCGCCACGATGCTGCATCTCGCGCGCGGGCACTCGCTGCGCGGCACGGGCCTCTTCTCGGTGGAGAGCCTGTCGACGGATTTCGTGCTCGCGATGCTGGGCGTTGCGTTCGCGGGGCTGTGGGACTGGAACCCGCTCCTGCTCCCGACCGCCGTGGCGCCACTGCTCCTCATCCACCGCTCGCTCAGCGTCCCTGCCCTCCAGCAGGAGGCGCGCGTCGATCCCAAGACCGGCCTCTTCAACGCGCGCCATTTCACCGGTGCGCTCCGGGAGGAGCTCATTCGCGCGGAGCGGTCGGGCTCGTCGCTGGCGGTGATCATGGCCGACCTCGACCTGCTCCGGGACATCAACAACGCCTACGGGCACCTGGCGGGCGACGCGGTGCTGAAGGGCATCGCAGACGTCTTCCACGGCCACCTGCGCCACTCGGACATCCCGGCCCGCTTCGGCGGGGAGGAGTTCGCCATCCTCCTGCCGGATACGGGGGCGCAGCAGGCGCTCGACATCGCCGAGCGCATCCGGCGCGCCGTCGCCGAGCAGCGCTTCGAGGTGGAGACGTCCAGTGAGCCGATCCGCGCCACCATCTCGATCGGCGTGGCCCTCTATCCCGACGACGGCGCCGACTCCAACGAGATCATCCACCAGGCCGACCTCGCGGTCTATCGCGCGAAGCTCCAGGGCCGCAACCGAGTGCTCCCCGCCAGCTCCGAGCCCATCCTGCTCACCCCGGAGCGGAAGGCGCGGCTGGCGGCGGTGCCCGACGAGTCCGGCTACGGCGGCACGGAGCTCCTCGAGGTCGACGTCCCGGCCATCGACCCGGTGCCAGCCAGAGACGAGGGGTCGCAGAAGCGGCCACATACTCCCGCAGGGCCCCGCTTCGTGACGCTGTCGCCGGCGCTTCTCTCACTCGTTGTCTCCGTCAGCTTGGGCGGCTTCGCCGCCGGAGTCCTCGGCTTCGCCTACGGCGGCTCCGAGGACCTGGTCGGCCTGTTGGCCGTGATCGCGCTCGTGGCCGGCGGGCAGGCTCTCTCGCTCGAGCTCGACGGCGGCTCGATCTCGGTCAGCGCAGTCGGCGCTCTCGCCGGGGCAGCGCTCTTCGGCTTCCAGGCCGCGTTGCCGCTCGCCATCGCAATCGCGGCTGTCGACTGGAGCGCACGGCGCACGCCCGCCTATCAGCTGCTTTTCAACGTCGGCGCGCTCTCGCTCGCCTCGATGGCGGCCGCGGCCGTGTTCCATGGCGGTGGCAACGGAGGGACGATCGACACGCTCGTCACCGCTGCTGCGGGACTGGCGGCGGGAGGCATCTACTTCGTCGTCAACACCGGGCTGCTCGCGGGCGCGATGGCGCTCGAGGGCCACGACAGCTGGCGTCGCGTGTGGACGGAGCGCTTCTCGTGGCTCCTGCCGCACTACGTCGCCTTCGGCGCGGTGGGCGGGGCGATCGCGCTCTCCTACGACGCCATCGGCCTCATCGGGCTCGCGGTCTTCGTCCTGCCGCTCCTCCTCATGCGCAAGACGATGGCCGCCTACCTCGGGCACACCGAGAAGTCGACGAAGAAGCTCCGCGAGGCGGCTGAGACGATTCGCAACCAGAACGTCTCGCTCGAGCAGGCCAACCGCCTGCTGAAGGAGCGCTCGACCGCCGCGATGCAGAGCCTCTCGGCGACCGTCGACGCCCGCGACGCCTACACGGCCGGCCATTCCCGGCGCGTCCAGCAGCTCGCCCTCGCGATCGGGCGCGAGCTCGGGCTCTCGCAGGCCGAGCTCGACCTCCTGGGCCACGCCGCCCTCTTCCACGACATCGGCAAGCTCGCCATTCCGGACGCCATCCTCCTCAAGCCGTCGCGGCTCTCGAGCGACGAGTGGGCACTGATGCAGCGCCACGCGGAGGAAGGGGCGCGCATCATCGACCGCCTCGGCTTCCTCGGCGACGCCGTGCCGGCCATTAGGCACCACCACGAGCGCTGGGACGGCGCGGGGTACCCGGACGGTCTCGCCGGCGAGGAAATCCCCCTCGGCGCGCGCATCATCCACGTGGCTGACGCGCTCGACTCGATGCTGACCAACCGCATCTACAAGGTGGCGCGTCCCGCCGACCAGGCGCTCGAAGAGCTTCGGCGGGGCGGCGGCAGCCAGTTCTGCCCCCGCTGCGTCGGCGCGCTCGAGCGGCTGCTCGGAAACGAGAAGGAGCGCGAGCTCCCCGCGAAGCCTCCGCTGGCCGCCGCCTCCTAGCCGCGCATCCTCCCGGCGCGGCGCTCCCGGAAACTGCGACGATACGGCCCGTGAACGGCCTGCTCCGCTCCGCCGAGCTCCAGCTCCGCGCGACGAAACGCATCCTGCCGAAGGCACCGCTGTCCCGCCAACGCTTCGGGCGGCTGGACAACCGGTTCGTCTTCGTCGTCGGCAGCCCGCGATCCGGCACGACCTTCCTGGGGGAGTCGATCGGCTCGGTTCCCGGCCTGATCGACCTCGGCGAGGTCGAGCCCCTGAAGGACGCCATCCGCCGGATCGCGAAGCTCGACCAGGCGGCGACGGCCGCCGAGCTCCGCCGGCTCGTTACGCGCACGCGGCGCCTCAGCCTCGTGACGGGCATCCGGCCCCTGGAGCAGACACCCGAGATGGCCCACATCCTCCCGGCAGTGCTCGAGGCCTTCCCCGAGGGCCGCGTCGTCCATGCGCTCCGCGACGGCCGCGACGTCGTGTGCTCGCTGCTCGAGCGGGGCTGGCTGCGCGCCGGCAACAAGGGACGCGACTACGCCGGGCCGCCGTTTGGCCCCAGAGCGCGCTTCTGGGTCGAGGAGGAGCGCCGCGACGAATTCCCTCAGGTCAGCGACGCCCGCAGGGCCGCTTGGGCCTGGCGGCGCTACGTGACGGCGGTGCGTGCCTCGGGGGTCCCCGTGACCGAGGTGCGCTACGAGCGCATGGCGGCCGACCCCGAGGCGGTCGGAACGGAGCTCGCCGAGGCCCTGGACATCTCGGCGCCCGAGATGATCACCGCGCTCCGAGAGGCGCACGCCGAATCCATCGGGCGGTACGCGCGCGACCTCAGCGAGGAGCAGCTCGCCGACGTGCTCGCCGAGGCCGGCGACCTCCTCGAAGAGCTGGGCTACTTGCAGCGCGTCTAACCTGCTCGCCTAAACTGTGTCTCGAGGCGAGCGGTGGCACGCGAGGCCCGTTCCCGGCGACGCTATTCGGACGAGGACCTCCTCGCCGAGTTGACCGCGTGCGCGCGGCGCCTACGCCGGTCGCCGACCATGCGGGAGTTCGCGGACGACCCGCGGACGCGAGCCCACCCGCAGACGGTCGTCGAACGCTTCGGCACCTGGAACGAGGCCAAGCGCCGGGCCGGGCTCGTGCCACGGCGCTTCGCCACGAAGGACGAGCTGCTCCAGCAGCTGAGGACGCTCGGCGACGAGCTGGGGAGGACGCCGACCGGCAGGGACCTGGACGCGCGCCGCGCCGCGCTCCCGTCGAAGTCGCTCTACTGGCACAGCTTCGGATCGCTCTCCAACGCCCTGCGTGCCGCCGGGTTCGACGTCCCTCGCCGCGACGAGCGCAGGGAGCGCGCGCTGGTCCAGGGGGAACGGCTCGCAGCCGGCCTCGGACGCCTGCCGCGCTTCGCCGACTGGGCGAACGCGCGCCGCAGCGACCCGTCCATGCTCTCGGAGTGGCAGGTCTACCGGCTCTTCGCCGACGGCCGCGGCGGGTGGACCGGCTTCCTGGCCACGCTGGAAACGCGCCT